>JALZNU010000286.1 GCA_030857495.1 Actinomycetota bacterium
CTGCGAGGCGCTCGTCGGCGAGCTCGATGAACGCCTCCGTGAGCGCGACGCTCTTGGCCCGCACGTCGTCGAGCGCGACGTCCTCGTAGGCCGTGAGCGCCGCTTCGAGGGCGAGCAGTCCGAGCTGCGGCGCGGTTCCCGACAGCATCCGGACGATGCCGGGCGCCGGCTCGTACGCCGTCTCGAGCGCGAACGGCCGGGCGTGGCCGTGCCAGCCGGGCAGCGGCTGGCGGATGGCGTCGAGGTGTCGGGCCGCGACGAAGACGAACGCCGGCGACCCCGGCCCCCCGTTGAGGTACTTGTACGTGCACCCGACAGCGAGATCGGCGCCGCAGCCGTCGAGGTCGACGGGCAGCACGCCGGCGCTGTGGCAGAGGTCCCAGACGGCGAGTCCGCCGAGTTCGTGAGCACGCTGGGTGATCGCTTGCATGTCGTGACGGCGGGCGGTGCGGTAGTCGACGTCAGTGAGCGACACGGCGAGGAGGTCCTCGCCGGCGGCCTCCATCGCGGCGACGACCTCGTCCGGTGCGACCGACGACACGACGGCGCCCGTGAGACCCGCCGCCTCGGTCGTGATGTAGGCGTCGGTCGGGAAGGTCGTCTCGTCCGTCACGATCGTGCGTCTCGTGGGCTCCAGCCGTGCGGCGGCGACGAGCACCTTGAACAGGTTCACCGACGTCGAGTCGCACACGATCACCTCGTCGGCGTCGGCACCGACGAGCGCTGCGAGCTGCGCACCCACGCGCTGAGGTGCCGTGTACCAGTCTGCGTCGTTCCACGAGCGGATGAGGCCGCTCCCCCACTCGTCCTCGACGGCCGAACGCATCCGTTCCGGGACCGCGCGGACGAGCGCGCCGAGTGAGTTGCCGTCGAGGTAGATCACGCCGTCGGGCAACACGAACAGGTCGCGCCGACCCGCAAGCGGGTCGTCACGGTCCCGCTGTTCGAACACCTCCCGACTGACACTCACACCCCCACTCTGCCAGGCCCGTCCCCGAGCCTCCCCCACCACCGTCTGGGCGGGATTCCTCCCACTTCACCGTCTGGGCGGGACTGCTCTCACCTGCTGGAAGCGATGCCGCCCAGACCGTGGTGGAAGGATCGCGGTGTGCAGATCGACGTCGTCGACGGTGACATCACGCACGAGGCGACGGACGCGATCGTCAACGCCGCCAACTCCTCGTTGCTCGGCGGCGGAGGCGTCGACGGCGCGATCCACCGCGCCGCAGGCGTCGAGCTGATCGCGTTCTGCCGCGGGCTCGGGGGCTGTCCCGTGGGCGAGGCGAAGGTCAGCCCCGGATTCGCGCTTCCTGCTCGCTGGGTCATCCACACCGTCGGTCCGGTCTGGCGTGGCGGCGACGCCGGCGAACCCGAGCTGCTGGCGTCGTGCTACCGGACGTCGCTTGCCAGGGCGGACGAGGTCGGCGCGCGCTCGATCGCGATCCCGGCGATCTCGACCGGCGTGTACGGGTACCCGCCGGGGCCGGCAGCCGAGATCGCCGTCGCCACGATCCGCTCGACCCCGACGCACGTCGAGCTCGTTCGCTTCGTCTGCTTCAACGACTCGGCAACGGCGGCCTACGCGGCGGCCCTCGCCGACACCGACGACTGACCAACTGCGCGCCGTCGCCCGAATCGGGCACGATGGGGCGATGTCCGTGCACGTCGAACACCACGACCACGTCGCCGTCGTCTCGCTCGCGCGTCCGCCGGCGAACGCGATGACGACCTCCTCGCTCAACGAGGTCGCCGAAACGTTCGAGCGTCTTGCCGTCGACGACCGCGCCGCGGCGATCGTGCTCACCGGCGAAGGTCGGTCGTTCAGCGCAGGACTCGACCTGCGCGAGATCGGCGACGACCCCGGCGACCAGGAGGCGCTCATCGAGGCACTCAACCGTGTGTTCCTCGCCGTGTACTCGTGCCCGAAGCTCGTCGTTGCCGCCGTCAACGGGCACGCCATCGCCGGTGGTCTCATCCTCGCCCTCTGTGCCGACATACGCCTCGCCGCCGACACCGGCTTCAAGGCCGGCCTCGCCGAGGTTCGCGTCGGGGTCGTCTATCCCGTCGGCGCGCTCGAGGTCGTCCGCTGCGAGCTGGCGCCGCACGTCGCTCGCCGCCTCGTGCTCACAGGCGAGAACGTCGACGCCGCGACCGCCGTCGCGCTCGGCGTGTTCGACCGCCTCGTCGACGCCGATGCGTTGGCCCCGACGGCGATCTCACTCGCGGCCACCCACCCGCCGCCGATCGGTTTCGCCCGCATCAAGGCGCAGCTGCGCTCGGACGCCGTCACACGCATGCGCGCCGTGATCGGCGGCAACGATCCGCTCCCTCGCCCCTGGCTGACCGACGAGACGTTCGCAGCTGCGGCGGCGGCACTGCGTTGAGTCCAGGCTCGCGAGCCGCCGACTCAGTCTCAATCAGCTCAAAATGTCGCCGGCGACGGCGGCTCAACGGGATCGGGCGCCGGCGGCACGGGCGGCACCGGGATCGGGCTCGGGATGGGATCGGTGGGCGGCTCGTCGGGGTGGATCGGCGGCTCGGGGAACGTCCCCGGCTCACCTGGCTGGTCGGGCTGACCCGGCTGGTCCGGCTCCGGCCACGGATCGGGCGTGACGGGATCAGGCATGACGGGATCGGGTGTGACGGGATCGCTCATGCCACAGCAGTACCCGTTCGGTCATCGGTCCACGCCCGGTTGTGCGACGATCCGCACCGGAGGTCGAACCACCATAACGAGCGTCGCGCGCAATATGGGACGCCGGATGGCGCGTCACCCGTTCGCACGTACCGTCGACGTGAGCACGCGGCCGAAGGCGCGGTCGAACGATCGATAGTCGTCACGGAGTCGGTCGACCGGCCACCCCACAGGGACGAGTGCTGGCGGCAGCAGCGGCTCGGCGCGCAGGAAGCGGACGGCGGCGGCGGACAGGGCGATCGTGCGCGTGAGCGCCATCGGGTCACCGGAATCGAGATCGGGCTCGGCGGCAGCGATCAGCTCGCCAAGCGTCGCGGCCTGTCGGGCGAGGTCGTCCAGTTGCCACAGTCGCGACACGAGATCGGTGGCGGCGATGCCGTCGAGCGGACCACGCACGGCAGCCACGCCTGAGGCGCTGCTGACGGGCAAGGCGTCGAGGTTCGCCGGTCGCATCCACGTGTCGGGACGGAGCTCGCC
>JALZNU010000287.1 GCA_030857495.1 Actinomycetota bacterium
CAATCATGACAGGACGGTCGTCGGATCTGACGTCAGCCTGCGACCACCAGCAACCCGGTGGCATTGAACGCGATGTGCGCGGCGACCGCCATGCCGATGCGACCCGTTGCGGCCACGCACGTGGCGAGCACGATACCGACGAGGAACAGTCCCGGGTACTCGATCGGGCGGAAGTGAATCAGCATGAAGAACGCTGCGCTCGCCAGGATCGCCAGCGCAGGTGGCACCTTCGCCGCGATCGAACGGTGCAACAGGCCGCGATAGATGAGCTCTTCCACCACGGGAGCGAGCACGGCGACCATCACCACCAGCAGAACGATCTCGGCACCGTTGGCGCGGTCGACGAGGTCCTCGGCGTACTCCGCGAGGTCGTCGAGCGAGAACGTGTCGGGCCAGATCTCCCGCAGCGGCCAGTAGAGCAGTGGGACGAGCACGAGCTGGGTGACCACGCCGAGAGGGATCCCGACGAGGTCGAGCGGGCGGAATCGGGCGGCGTAGTCCTTCGCCGGCGCCCCGGTCCCGGCGAAGATCGACAGCCACCACAGCATGCCGAGGTATGCGATCCACGTGAGCGCGACGGCCGCGAACAGGGTCGGGATCGACCGATCCTCACCCGAGTCCGAGCCCATGAGCACGAACGCGGCGAGCAGCTGTCCGGCGAACCACGCCAGCACGTAGCCACCGAACGCGGTGGGCAACGGGATCGGGCTCGTGCTGCCCGGCGGATGCGCAGCGGCACGCGTCATTCGCTCCAGCACGCCTCGACGCTACCGGTGGGGGTCAGGCGATCAGGGACGTCTGGCGGGGGCCGACGCTGCGACGATCCTCGACCCACCAGCCCTGCGGCGCACGCAGCGCGTCGGCGTGGCGCTCGCAGAGGTCGTAGCGGTGCGGGTCGCGCTCGGCGGTGAGGTCGTCGAGCCACACCTGCGAGCGCTGGTACTGGTATGTGAGCGTCGTCATCGCCGCCTGCGAACAGCCCGAGCGGCTGCACTGGCGGCCCCCGGACGCATACGGCGACAGCACGCGGACCACGGCGCAGAGGTTAGGTGACCGACGTCGCCGGTTAACGCATTCCGACCAGCGTTCGAGAGGGGGCGGCCGTAGCATGTGTCCATGGGAAACCTGCCCCCACCGCCTCCCCCACCTCCGCCCGGCGGTGGCAAGTCGCGCCGAACCGGCGGCGGCTTCACGCCGTCAGGTGGCGACGGCGACAACCCTCGCCCCGGCCTGCCCCGTTGGGCCATCTGGATCGGCATCGCGCTCGTCGCCGGACTGCTCCTGATCCCCGGTCTGTGGCCACGCGAGGAGGGCGAGCAACTCACCTACACCGAGTTCATGTCGCAGGTGCGCGACGGCAAGGTCGAGTCGGTCGACATCACCAACGGCTCGAGCAAGATCAACGGCACCTACACCGACGGCGAGGAGTTCGTCACCACGGGCGGCGGCGATCGTGCGCTGTCCCTCGACGACGAAGCCGAGCTGAAGGAGAACGACGTCGACATCGCGTTCTCGACGCCGAGCACCAACTGGTTCCTCAGCATCGCCAGCTTCATGCTGCCTGTGCTGCTCATCATCGGCTTCTTCGTCTGGATGCAACGTCGCGCCAGCGGTCAGATGGGCAACGTGATGTCCATCGGGCGCAGCCGCGCCAAGGCGTTCAACCCTGACAAGCCGTCGACGACGTTTGCCGACATCGCCGGCTACGAGGGGGTCAAGACCGAGATCACCGAGGTCGTCGACTTCCTGCGCATGCCAGAGCGCTTCCGCGAGATCGGTGCTCGGGTGCCGAAGGGCATCCTGCTCGTCGGTCCTCCCGGTACCGGCAAGACACTGTTCGCTCGCGCTGTCGCAGGTGAGGCCGGCGTCGGCTTCCTCTCGGTCACCGGTTCGGACTTCATGGAGATGTTCGTCGGCGTCGGTGCGAGCCGCGTCCGCGACCTGTTCCAGCAGGCCCGGCGGATGGGCAAGGCGATCATCTTCGTCGACGAGATCGACTCCATCGGACGCAAGCGCGGCGCCGGCCTCGGCGGCGGTCACGACGAGCGAGAGCAGACGCTCAACCAGATGCTCGCCGAGATGGACGGCTTCGAGACGGCAGAGGGCATCGTGATCCTGGCGGCCACCAACCGGCCCGACATCCTCGATCCGGCGCTGCTCCGCCCCGGCCGCTTCGACCGCACCATCGTCGTGCCGATGCCCGAGTTCAGCGAGCGCCTCGCGATCCTCGAGGTTCACTGCCGCGACAAGCGCCTCGGGCCCGACGTCGACCTCGAGGTCATGGCTCGGGCGACGCCCGGGATGTCCGGTGCCGACCTCGCCAACCTCGTCAACGAGGCGGCACTCGTCGCCGTGCGCCGTGGGTCCAAGCAGATCGAGCGCATCGACTTCGAGAGTGCCCGTGACCGGGTGGTCATGGGCGCCCGCCGCGAGAGCCTGGTGCTCACCGCCGAGGAGAAGCGGGCCACCGCCTTTCACGAGGGCGGCCACGCGCTGCTCGCCACCGTGCTCCCCAACGGCGACCCGCTGCACAAGGTCACGATCCTTCCTCGCGGCATGGCGCTCGGCGTCACGTGGAGCTTGCCCCAAGAGCGGCACACCTACTCGAAGGAGTACTTCGAGGACACCATCTGCAAGGCGATGGGTGGCCGGGTCGCCGAGACCGTCGTCTTCGGTCATCTCAACAGCGGCGCCGCCAACGACCTCGAGCAAGCAACCGCGATTGCCCGCCGGATGGTGCGTGAGTGGGGCATGAGCGAGCGTGTCGGTCCGATGGCGTGGAGCAGCCAGCAGCAGGTCTTCCTCGGCGAGGACCTGATGTCGGCAGGCCGCGAGTACAGCGACGACACGGCCAAGCTGCTCGACGAGGAGATCGCACGCATCCTCCACGACCAAGAGCAGCGGGCTACCGACCTCATCACCAAGCACCGTCGCGGACTCGAGCTCGTCGCAGAGGCACTGCTCGAGAAGGAGACCATCGAGGGTCCCGAGGTGGCGACCCTGATCCAGCAGGGACTCACCGAGAGCGGGCAGGGCGCCTCAGCCCACTCCCCCGTCGTCAACCTCGACTGAACTGCGCACCTCGGCGACGGCGGCCCACAGATCGGTCGCGGTCACCGGACCGACGAAGTGACGTCGAACGACACCGTGGTCGTCGGCGATGACGAGC
>JALZNU010000288.1 GCA_030857495.1 Actinomycetota bacterium
GATCGTGGGTCGTCGGCAGCCAGGCGCCGCCGTAGCGCTCGGTGTGGGCGATCGGGCACTCGTCGCGAAGCCCGTCCCAGACGGCGTGGACGTTGCGGTTGTAGGCGGGGTCGGCGTGGTCGAAGTCTCGTGTCCAGTCGGCCACGGGTCCGTACCGCTCTGCGTGCGAGCGCTCGTCGGGCTCCACTGTCTGCTCACTCATCGCCGTCCTCCAACGTGATCGCGTACTCGGGACAGTTGGCGACGGCCAACCGAGCCTTGTCGGCAACGTCGTCGGTGACGGTCCCGTCGCCGATGACGACCGCCTGCCCGAAGTCGTCGACGTCGAAGAGCTCGGGTGCGAGGGAGTAGCAGCGGTTGTGCCCCTCGCACTTGTCCTGATCGACAGTCACTCGCATCTCGCCGATGGTACGTGAACACCCTTCGCGAGGCGTCAGCGGATCCGCCGCGTCGACCGGGTCGAGCGCACCGATCACGCCCGGCAAGACTGGTCGCATGGGCGCGCGGATCTGGACTTCGATCGACCTCGGTCCGGTCACCGTGCCCAACCGTCTCGTCTTCTCCGCTCATCTCACGAACTACGCCCTCGCCGGTTTGCCGACCGAGCAGCACGCCGCGTACTACGCCGAGCGCGCGGCGGGCGGCACCGGGCTGATCATCACGGAGGAGCACTCCACCCATCCGACGGACTGGCCGTACGAGAAGCTGATCCACGGCTTCCACCGCGACGTCATCCCCGGCTACCGGCGCATCACCGAGGCGGTGCACCGCCACCGCGTCCCGATATTCGCCCAGCTCAACCACAACGGGGGCCAGGCCTCGTCGATGTACTCCCGGCTGCCCGTGTGGGCGCCGTCGCCCGTCGCCGACCCGCTGTTCCGCGAGGTGCCGAAGGCCGTCACGCATGCGGAGATCGACGAGATCGTGCAGGGCTACGCCACTGTCGCCGAGCACTGCGCCGAGGGCGGGTTCGACGGCATCGAGCTGCAGTGCTCGCACTCGTCGATCGTGCGTGGGTTCCTGTCACCTGCCACGAATCATCGCACCGACGCCTACGGCGGGTCGATCGAACAACGCGCCCGACTCCTGACCGAGATCGTCGACGCCGTCCGCGGCGTGATCGGCAACCGCCTCGCGCTCGGCGTGCGCATCTGCGGCGACGAACTGATCGAGGGTGGCACCACCATCGACGACGCCGTCGACATCGCTCGAATCGTCGAGGCGACCGGCCAGGTCGACTACATCAACACGTCCATCGGCGTTGCGACGGCGAGCCTGTTCATGATCGAGGCGAGCATGCACATCCCGCCCGGCTACGCGATGTTCATCCCGTCGGCGATCCGCGACGTGGTCGACCTGCCCGTGGTCGGTGTCGGCAGGTTCAAGGATCCGCTGCAGGCCGAACGCGCACTGGACGACGGGCTGTGTGACCTCGTCGGTGTCGTGCGAGGGCAGATCGCCGACGCACAGTTCGCCGCCAAGTCCCGTGCCGGCGCCGTCGACGAGATCCGACTCTGCCTGTCGTGCAACCAGGAGTGCGTCGGCAGGATGGGCCTCAACCGCTGGCTCGGCTGCATCGAGAACCCGAGGACTGGCAAGGAGGCGGCTCACCAACGCGCCGAGCGCCTCCACCGCCGGCCGCGCCGGCAGGATGTCGCGCACTCCGGTGACGTCCTCGTCGTCGGCGCGGGTCCGGCGGGACTGCAAGCTGCGATCGCCGCCCGCCGAGCGGGACGTGTCGTGCGCGTCGTGGAGCGCGAGCAGGCGCCGGGCGGGCTCCTGCGACTGGCGGCGACAGTGCCGAACCGGGCGGAGCTCGGCGACCTCGTCCGCAACCAGCTCGCCGAGTGCCGGCGCCTCGGGATCGCGGTCGAGTGCGGCGTCGACGTGGACGCGGCACTTGTCGACCAGCTCGATCCCGCCGATGTGGTGGTCGCAACCGGATCGACACCGCAGCGGCCGTGGTGGATCGCCGACGGAGTGCACAACGTGTGCGACGTACGCGATGTGCTGGACGGCAGCGCCGACCCGAGTGGCGACATCACCGTGATCGACGAGATCGGTTTCCACCACGCCACGTCGGTGGCAGAGCTCCTCGCCGACCGCGGCCACTCGGTCGACATCGTGACCAACTCGATGGTGGTCGGCCAGGACCTCGGCATCACGCTCGACATGGAGATGTGGTGGATCCGGGCTGGACGAAAGGGCATCGGACAGCTCACCGACCTCGTGCCGATGGGCTTCGACGGCGCGCAACTGACGCTGCTGCACCATCCCACCGGCACCGACGTCGTGCGGTCACCCGACTGGGTGGTGCTCGCCGTGCCACCGCGAGCCGCAGACGCGCTGTACCACGAACTCGTCGCCAGCGGGCGTCGCGCGTGGCGCATCGGCGATTGTCTCGCCCCTCGGAGGGCCCACAGCGCGGTCATCGACGGCGAGCGGATCGGGGTGTCGCTGGGCATCAGCGCTTCTCGTGCAGGGGCCGCTGGGATACAGTGAACAACCGTGCGGGTTCAACTATTCGCGAGTATTGCTGGATTACAGGAGTGATAATGATGCATGTTGGTACGTTCGTCGGGCGCGGACGATCGGTCGCCGATCATCGAGGTCGCTCGTGGTGATCAAGCAGTCACCGATCGAGATCTCGTCCGACCAATTCCCGCCAGTGATCACGCGTCGCGACGACGCGACCCGTGACTCGTTGCTGCGAGCCGCCGACCGGCTACTCGTCGAGCAAGGTCCCGGCGCGCTCACCGTACGGGCCATCGCCAACGAGGCGCAGATGAGCACGATGAACGTGTACTCGCGCTACGGGAGCAAAGAAGGCATCGTCGACGAGCTCTACCGTCGTGGCTTCGCCAGCCTCAAGTCGGCGATGAAGGACGTACCCGAGACGGACGACCCGCTGGAAGACCTCCGCCAGATCGGCAACGTCTACCGCGAGTTCGCGCAGACGAACGAGGCCTACTACAGCCTCATGTTCGACCGGCCGGTTCGCTATTTCGAGCCCTCGAAGGAGGCGCTCGAGATCGCCGTCGACTCGCTCGGGCTGCTCGTCGAGCGCGTGCAGCGCTGCATGGACAAGGGCCAACTCGTCGACGGCGACGCGACCGAGGTGGCGTCGGCACTGTGGGCGGCGGTCCACGGCGTCGTCTGCATCGCGCGG
>JALZNU010000289.1 GCA_030857495.1 Actinomycetota bacterium
GGCAGGCCGAACGCCTCGTCGATCGCTGCTGCTGTCGGCGCATCGGCAGCGCCGCGAGCCATCAGCAGCGCGTGGCCGATGCTCGACGGCGACAGCACCACGTTGGTCTCTGCGTCCTGGGTTCGGAGGAGGTCGAACCCGGCGTCGTTGAGTCCTGCCGCGAGCGGACGGATCGGCGCCTTCTCGGCGACCACCGCACGTGGGGCATCCGACGCGACGATCGGCTGTGATGTGGTCGTGGGTGCGGTGGTGCTCGGCGCCGTGGTCGGGCCCGTCGACGATCCCGCCGGATCCGTCGGGTCAGGAGCATCCGCCGCCTGATCCCCGCATGCAACGAGCGCGACGGCCACGAGCACCCCGAGCGACGTCCGACCCCTCACCACCGAGAACCGTACGGCATCCCTGTCGGGTTCTGCCCGCGACCGTCTGGGCGGGATCTGTCCCACCGACGCCTCTGGGCGGGATTTCTTCCAGCACCTGAAACGGATCCCGCCCAGACGGGCCGTGGGAGGAATCCCGCCCAGACGGTGGTGGGCCAGGCGTCGGGGGCGGGATTCAGGCGTTACGCGTTGGGGGCGAGGCGGACGATGGCGGCGGCGGCCTTGTAGGCGGCCTCTGCGGGGCCGACCTCGTCGGGGCGTAGCAGGTTGGCCATGATCCGCAGCACCCACTCCATCAGCGTGCGGCTGTGCATCCCGACCCTCGTCAGCTCGCGCAGCACCGCCGGCCGACCGATCACTCTGGCGAACAGCCGGGCCACCTTGAAGTACTGCCCGTACTCGTCTTCCAGCAGCTTCGGGTAGAGCTGCAGCGCCGTCGCGTTGCCGTCCGTGAGCGCCTCGTGCAGCACGTCGGCCGCCATCCGGGCTGTCTCGTAGGCGTAGTCGATGCCCTCGCCGTTGAACGGGTTGACGGCGCCGGCGGCGTCGCCGATGACGAGGTACGTCGGGCCCTGCTTCGGGCCCACCGAGCCGCCCATCGGGATCCGTCCGCTCGTCGCCCGCTGCGTCGGCGCCTCTGGGTCGATCTGCCAGCGATCGGCGATCTGGTGGCAGTACCCGTCGAGCAGGTGGGTCGTGTTGACGCTCGTGAAGTCACGGAACGTCGACAGCAGCCCGACGCCGATGTTGACGGTGCCGTCGCCGACCGGGAAGATCCAGCCGTAGCCGGGCGCCGTGGTGCCGTTGCGGTCCTTGAGGTCGAGCGCCGACTCGATCCACGGGTCGTCGTGGCGCGGCGTCTCGAAGTACGTCCTGATGGCCGTGCCGTACGGCCAGTCCCGAGTCCGTGACGTGCCGAGCGCGCGGCCGAAGCGGCTGTTGGCCCCGTCGGCGACGAGCGTGTACTTCGCCCGGATCTCGATCGGCTCGCCACCGTCGCGCGACACGGAGGCACCGTGCACGAAGCCGCGCTCGACGACAGGGGCCAGCGCCTCGTGTCCTTCGAGCAGCGTCGCCCCGGCCGCAACGGCATTGCGGGCGACCATCTCGTCGAGGTCGCTGCGCCGCACGACGTAGCCGTACGACGGGTACACGGGATGCGACGGCCACTTCAGCTCGAGCTCGCGCCCGCCGGCGGTGGCGCGCAGGCCGTCGAAGCGGTGGAACTTCGCCAGCGGGTCGCCGAGTCCCATCTCCTCCAGCTGGTGAACGGCCCGTGGCGTCAGCCCGTCGCCGCAGGTCTTCTCACGGGGATAATGCTTGCGCTCGACGATCGCGACCCGGTGACCGGCGGTGGCGAGCCAGTACCCGGCAGCGGCGCCGGCAGGACCACCCCCCACGATGAGGACGTCGATCTCGCCGGGTCCCCTCGGCGCCGGAGTCACGGACTGGCCGGCGAGGCGGGAGCCGGGACGTCACCGATGGGCAGGATCTCGATCGGTGTCCCCTCGGCGTCGACGATGCCGGCGTCGGCGAGCTCGGCAAGCGTTGTCTCCTCGGCCTCGAGCGCGACGAAGATCGGCGACTCCTCGGCGCACCACTGTTCGAACTCCTCGGCGTACTCGTCGGACTCCGGGTCGGCGCCTCCGATCGTGTAACGCTCGTCGCACACGACGGAGAGGATCTCGACATCGGTCAGTCCGCCGCCGGCGGCCTCGCTTTGAGCCGGCATGAGGCCCAACGAATTCGTCTCGTGCACTCCACCCTCGCGATCGGGGTCGCCGTAGACATCGATCCCTTCGTTCTGGTAGTTCTGCGTGCCGAAGGAGACGAAGCGGATCTGATCCTCGATGTTGGGGAACGTCGCCAGCACCTCACCCTCGTTGAGCTGTCGCCCGGAGCCGCTGCCTGCTCCGTCGGCCAGGTGACACGACGAGCAGACACCTGCGTAGACCTCGGCGCCGATGGTGAGCGGATCCTCCGCAACTTCGGGCGGCTCGGTGAGGGCGCGGACGTACATGAAGCCCCAGAGCGGCATCAGGCTCAGCCCGGCCATCGCCCAGAACGGGATTTTCGTGCGCCGCTTGGCGGCGGCGACGACAGGAGAGTCCGGCTTCGGCGCAGGTGCTGCCGGCGGGGCGGCAGCAGCCACCCGGGAACCGGGACCGGTGTTCGGGACGGCGGGCGCTGTCGCGGCGGTCGTGGCGGGCACCGTGCTCGCCGGCTCGGCGCCGACCGCGTCGGCTGCCGGCTCGGCGCCCTCCGCCGGTGTGCCGGTGAGCTGAGAGCGGCGCTCGCGCGAGCGCTTGAGCAGGTGTTCGGGGATCTCCGTCACTGTCGCCCCACGATAGACGGCTCGTCTCCGAGATCGGAACTGCCGCGAGGGGTCCCCCTCATCACTTGTGCACAACCGCTGGGAGCGTCGTGGGGCGCTGGCAGAATGAGGTCCGAGAACGACGCTGCGACGGGCGCTGGCCCACGCGGGAACTGGTATCGGTTGCGCACCGCCCGGCTAAGTTTCGTGCAGAACGACCCGTCCCCCCACCGCCACACCACACGACCCATCGAAGGGCACACCGGACCGTGACATGATCGCCATCGACATCCTCGAATGGCCTGGGATGAACCAGGCGTTCATCGTCTCGTTTGTGGCGACCGTGGGGTTGACGTTGGTGGCGATCCCCTATGGCAAGCGCCGCCCACGCAGCCGTCCCACGTCATGGGGCGAGGCGATGGTCGCCTCCACGTACGTGTTCGGTGTGATGTTCCTCGCGTTCGGGGTGGTGC
>JALZNU010000290.1 GCA_030857495.1 Actinomycetota bacterium
GCGAGCGGAGCGAGCGGACGACGAGCCCGCAAGACAGTGAGGAGAAAGCGAGCGGAGCGAGCGGACGACGAGCCCGCAAGACAGTGAGGAGAAAGCGAGCGGAGCGAGCGGACGACGAGCCCACAACTTAGACGGCGACGAGCTCGCGGTCTTCGAAGCCCGCCGGTTCGTCCACGGGATCGCTGACGTGGCCGGGACGAGACGGCTCGACCGGCTGCGCGGCGTCCTCACCGGCGTAGCGGTTGACGTATTCCTGCCCGCTCAGCTCCCGGATCTCGAACATCACCTCGTCGATCATCGACCGCCAGGCGAGGTGCTGCTCTCCCCTCCCGGCATACCGCTCGGGCCTGACCGGCCGTCCGATGCGGATCGCAGCAGGACGGAACAGGCGCGGCAGCTTGGCGTCGGGCGGCTGGATCTCGACGGTGCCCGAGATGCCGACCGGATAGATCGGGCATCCGACCTCCATCGCCAGCCGAGCGGCGCCGGACCGACCCTTGTGGAGCTTGCCGTCGCGACTGCGGGTGCCCTCGGGGAAGATGCCGAACAGTTCGCCGCGGCGGAGGACCTGGAGCGCGGTGTCGAGCGCCGCCTGCGATCGCTCGCCGCCTGCACGGTCGATGGGGATCATCCCCATCGCCGGGAAGATGTACTTCGTCTTCCACGAATCCATGTACTCGGCCTTGCCGACGAAGCTGACGTTGCGGGGCAACGTCAGCATCAAGAACGCGGAGTCGAGGAACGACACGTGGTTCGGGGCGAGGATCGCCGGCCCCGACTCGGGAAGACGGTCGAAGCCTTCGAGCGTGAGGTCCCACAGCCGGTTGGCGACCGGGCGCAGCGCACGCCGCGCGCGGCGTTGCGCCGCCCCCGCCCCGGTGTGCTCTTTCACGTGCTGACCTCGATCACGCCGCGAATGCTAGGCGTCGCCGGTGTCAGCTGTCAGCACTCGTTGTGAAGATCGCGTGAAGCGGTCGCCTGCGGCAAGCGGCACACCGACGAGCTCGGCTGCGGCCACGATCGGCTTGCCGCGCCGGGCGGCGTCGTCGATCAGCGCCACCGCGGCCGGCGTGTCGAGGTCGTCGTCGAGAGCGATGCGAACGTCGTCGAGGACGCCGCCGTCGCCGGGAGCGTCGCCGGCTGCCGCCGCGGCCCAACGCCGCAAACGGGCGTCGGCGCGGGGCATCAGGTCGTCCTCCCACTCCCACTCGCGCCGGTAGTGGTGTTCGATGATCGCCAGCCGGATCGCCCTCGCGTCCCAGGTGGTACGCAGATCGTCGACGAAGACGAGGTTGCCGAGGCTCTTCGACATCTTTTCGCCGTCCTTCGCGATCAGTGCCGTGTGCATCCAGTGCCGTGCGAACGGCTCGCCCGTCGCGGCTTCGCTCTGCGCCCGCTCGCACTCGTGGTGCGGGAAGATCAGATCGGCGCCGCCGCCGTGGAGATCGATCGTCGTACCCAGCTCGCGCAGCGCAAGCGCGCTGCACTCGATGTGCCAACCCGGACGTCCAGGCCCCCACAGGGTGTCCCACGACGGCTCGTCCTCGGCCGACGGTTGCCAGAGCACGAAGTCGAGCGGGTTGCGCTTCCCCGGATCGTCGACGTTGCCGCCACGTTTGCGGGCGAGCTCGAGCATCGCGGCCTCGTCGAGCCCGCTGATCGCTCCGAACCCGTCGAAGGCGCCCACGTCGAAGTAGACGGCGCCGCCCGACTGGTAGGCGAAGCCGCGGTCCAGCACCATGCCGATGAACCCGCGGATGTCGGGGATCGCCGACGACGCCCTCGGTGACGACGAAACGGGGAGGGCGTTGAGCGCCTCCATGTCGCGTTCGAACCTCGCCTCCTCGGTGGCCGCAAGATCGAGGTAGTGCACACCGAGCGCACGAGCCTTGGCGAACAGCGGATCGTCGACGTCTGTGACGTTGCGTACGAGCGTGACGGTGTGCCCGAGGTCGAGCAGCCGGCGTTGCAGCACGTCGAATGCGATGAACGTCGCGGCGTGCCCGGCGTGCGTGGCGTCGTAGGGCGTGATGCCGCACGTGTACATGAGCACGTGCGGATCCGGTTCGAAGGCGACGACCGCCCGGCGCGCCGTGTCGAACAAGCGCATCGTCATCGCTCGTTCACCACCCGGTTCAGGTTCCGGCCACCGGCTCGACGACGTCCGGCCCGGACGCGCCGGCATCCGCCGTCGCCGCCGCTGCGTCCGGCTCCGCCGCCGGCGCTGACGGTGTTGTCGGTGCCGTCGGTGCCGTCGGTTTGATTCCTGTCAGCTTCGGCGCCACGCGGGTCTTGTAGCGCACGTTGAGCTGCAGCAGCACGGCGGTGAACGCCTCGATAGCCGTGGCGTTGGACAGCTCGCCGGCGTCGAGCGGACGGCACCCGGGGATCCGGTTGACGAGCTCGGCGACGATCTCGACCGCTGCCTGGTCGTCACCGCAGATGAGCACGTCGGAGTCGATCGGGTGGGTGATGTTGCCGAGCTCCTTCGCCGGCAGGTGGTGGAACGCCGCCACGAGACGGCACCCCGGCACGGCGGCCTGCACGTGGGCGGCCACGCTCCCCCGCGGCGGAACGAGCGGTTGGAACTCGCTCCCGACGCGCACGAGTGCGTTGGCCATGCTGATGACGACCTTTCCATCGAGGTCGGCGGCGTGGGCATGGGCGGTGGTCGCCGCCGAATCCCACGGGGTGGCGATGACGACGACGTCGCACTGTGCCGCCGCGTGGTTGTCGCCGTAGCTCAGGCGGTCGGCGAGCTCGGGCCAACGCTCGATCAGCTCGTCGCGAACTTCCATCGCCCGGTACTTGTTGCGCGAGCCGATGACGGCTTCCTCGCCGATGCTCGCCAGGCGTGCGGCGAGTCCGCTGCCGGCAGGACCAGTGCCGCCGAAGATGCCGATGCGCATGCGTCGAGAATGGCACACCGAGACCGAGGCTCCACAGATGACGGGGCGCAGCGGCCGACGAGAGCCGCCATCGATACGTGCCGAGGGAAGCGCCAGCGACGAGGCACACGCGGCGCGAGGAGAAAGCACAGCGGCCGACGAGCCCGCCATCGATACGTGCCGAGGGAAGCGCCAGCGACGAGGCACACGCGGCGCGAGGAGAAAGCACAGCGGCCGACGAGCCCGCCATCGATACGTGCCGAGGGAAGCGC
>JALZNU010000291.1 GCA_030857495.1 Actinomycetota bacterium
CACGTGCAGCACCTCCTCGAACCGCTCGCGCTCGTAGAGGCTCTCGGTGAAGCCGAGCCCGGTCCTGGCGATCGCCGCCAGCGTCTCGCTCCAACGCTCCATGTCGCCGCTGGCAAGACCGGCGGCCCCGGGGTCGGCGAGGTCGGAGTCGGCGAGCTCGCGGTCGGCGTTGTCGTCGCGCTCGTCGTCCCCCTCGGCCACGAGCCTCACGCTAGTTGAGCGTTTCCAGCGGCGTGGAGGAGCGCGCGGCGGATCTCGCCGAGGTGGAACGGGTCGGTGACGAGCATCCCCGCGGCATTCAGCACGTAGAACGTGTCGACGGCCTCGGGACCGATCGTCTGCACCGTCGCGTGACGGATGTCGAGGCCGACATCGGCGACGGCTTTCGCCAGCTGGTGCAACAGTCCGGGTCGCGTCGGCGCCCGCACCTCGATCACGGTGGCGTCGTCGGACGCGTCGTCGAGGATGTTGACCGAGGGCGCTCCGGGCCCCGCAGCCTGCGTGCGGCGCCGCCGACCTGCCGACCGGGCACGCTCCGCCAGCCGCGCCTCGATCGCCAGCTCGCCAGCAAGCGCCCGCTCGATCGTCTCGCGCAGGCCGTCGGCGAACTCGCCGATCGGGCGCTCGGGCTCGTGAAGGAACCGGAACCGTGCCGCCGCCATCGCGGTGCCGCCAGGTCCGCACGACTCGGAGTGCGCGGTCGCGCTGACGACGTCGAGCCGGTGCAGCGACAGCGCCCCTGCGACCTGTGCGAACGATCCGGGCACGTCCGTCGACACGGTCGTCACGGCGTCGACGTCGATCCGCACGTCGAGCCGGCCGGACCGCATCGCGTCGAGCGTGGCTGGGTCGGGGAACACCGGTTCCGGCTCGCGCTGCTGCGCGTCGCCGAGCGCCCGCCGAGTGCGTGCCACGAGCTCCGCCACGAGCCCCGCCTTCCACTCCGACCACGCCGTCGGACCGGTGGCCATCGAGTCGGCGATCGTCAACGCGTGCAACAGCTCGAGCTCGTCGACCGTGCTGACTGCAGCTGCGATGTTGGCAGCCGTCGCCGGGTCTGCGAGATCACGGCGCATCGCCACGTCGGGCAACAAGAGGTGGTGGCGAACCGCGCACGTCAACGTGGCGACCTCGGCGGCGTCGAGACCGAGTCGTGGACCGATCTCCTGCATCAGCTCGACGCCGACGTCGGTGTGGTCGCCGGGGAAACCCTTGCCGATGTCGTGGAAGAGGGCAGCGAGCACGAGCAGGTCCGGGCGGGCTACCTCGTCGGCGAGCGTCGCCGCATTGGCCGCCGCCTCCCAGAGGTGACGGTCGACCGTGAAGCGGTGATAGGCGTTGCGCTGCGGCTTCGAGCGCACCGCCGCCCACTCCGGCACGACGCGGGTGAGCAACCCCACCTGGTCGAGCGACTCCAGCACGGGGATCGCCCGATGTGCCTCTCGCAGCACGCCGACGAGGCCGTCGACCCAGCCGTCGGGCCACGGGTCAGGGAACGTCGGCAGCCGCTCCGACAGCCGCGCGAGCGAACGCCGGCCGATCGGTGCCTCGCGTCGCGCGGCGGCGATGGCGATCTCGAACAGCAACGTCGGGCGGGCACGGGGGTCGGCGTCGGCGGTGAGCTCGACCGACCCGAGCACGAGCTCGATCCCGGCGCCGAGCCGCTCGTGGCGGTGGCGACGCACACGCCCCCGCTGCCACCCGCTCCACGACTGCTCGTAGATCCAGGCGATCACGCGGCCGGCGCCGGCGAGGCCGGCCATCAGCTCGTCGTCACCCGGCGCACCGACGAGCTCGGCGACGGCCGCCTGCGACTCGAGCCGCAGCACCTCGCCGTACCGTCCGGCGACGCGGTGCAGCGCGACCCGGACGTCGGTCAACTCGGCGGCAGCGTCGTCGAGAACCGCGATGTCGCCCTGCAGCATCTCCAGCCCGGCGAGGCGCGCCCACGACAGCGACTGCACGTCGCGCAGACCACCGACGCCGTCCTTCACGTCGGGCTCGAGCAGGTAGGCGACCTCGCCCGCTCGCTCGTGACGCTGCTGGTCGCGAGCACGCAGCTGCGACAGCCGGCGCCGACCGTGGTGCTGCCATGAAGCGGTCGCCCGGGCACGGAGATCGTCGGTCAGGTCGGAGCGGCCGGCGAGATGACGGGCGGACAGGGTCGCTGTCGCCGACTCGATGTCGTCGTCGGCGAGGCGGAGGTGCTCGTCCCTCGTGCGCACGGCGTGGCCGAGCCGCAGCCCTACATCCCACATCGGGTACCACAGCGCGGTGGCGACGGCCTCGACGTCACGCCGCTTGCCGTCGTGCAGCAGCAGCACGTCGAGATCGCTCGACGGCGCGAGCTCTCCCCTTCCGTAGCCGCCGAGCGCGACGAGGGCGAGTCCGCGGTCATCGGGGCAGACGTGGGCGAACAGCTCGCGAACGCCGCGGTCGGTCGCCTCCGACAGCTCATGGACAAGGTCGCGGCCGGCCAGTCCGCGTCGCTCGAGGACATCGCGCCGCCCGTCGACGAGGCGTGTCGCTGGTTCGTCGGTCGGGCGGGTGCCGCTCATGCCATGGCCAGTTCTATCGTTGTGCGATGCGCTCCGCCCGACTGGTCACCACCGGTCTCGCGTTCGTTCTCGTTGCCACGAGCTGCAGCGACTCCACCGAGCCCACACCCGACACCGCCGATCCCGGCACCACGTCCACCACAGCCGTGTCCCGCCAGAGCGATGGTCGACTGCGCATCGGCTTCCTGCTGCCGCGCCCCGGTGACTCCCCGCTCGGCGAAGGAGTCGGCGCCGCGGCCGAGCTCGCCGTGCAGCTGGTCAACGATGGGGGCGGGGTGCTCGGCCGCGACGTGACGGTGCACGAGCGCATCGAGGGACTCACCCTGGCCGACACCCAGCAGGCGTTCGACCGGCTGATCGACGTCGACGTGGATGTCGTCATCGGGCCGACGTCGTCGCTCAACACGATCGCCGAGCTCGGCACGATGGTCGACAGTGGCGTACTGACCTGTTCGCCCACCGCGAGTGCGCTGCTACTCGACGACTTCCCCGACAACGGGCTGTTCTTCCGCACGATCCCGAGCGACTCGCTGCAGGCACTCGCGCTCGCCGAGCAGGCCGAGCGCACAGGGACCCGCAAGGCCAGCGTCGTGTACTTCGA
>JALZNU010000292.1 GCA_030857495.1 Actinomycetota bacterium
TCGTCACCGTTCAGCGGCGGCGCGATCTTGGGCGATCGGGTGCGCATGCAGGACCACGCCACCGACCCCGGCGTCTTCATCCGATCAATGGCGTCGCGCGGTCACCTCGGTGGGCTCGCCCTCGCCGCGCCCGAGGCGATCCGCCTGCTCGACGCCGTCGGCAAGCACTGGATCCTCGTCGAGACGGTGGGCGTCGGGCAGGTCGAGGTGGAGATCGCCGGCAAGGCCGACACGACCGTCGTGGTCGTCAACCCGGGCTGGGGCGACAGCGTGCAGGCGAACAAGGCGGGCCTGATGGAGATCGCCGACGTGTTCGTCATCAACAAGGCCGATCGCCCCGGTGTCGAGGACACCCGGCGAGACCTCAACCAGATGCTCGACCTCACGGCTCTGCCCCGTGACGCCTGGCGGCCGCCGATCGTGGCCGCCGTGGCGCCGCAGTCGACGGGAACCGACGACGTCTGGGAGGCGGTGCTCGCCCACCGAGAACACGCCGAGGCGTCGGGCGAACTGGCGCGTCGCCGGACGCAACGGGCCAGCGAGGAGCTCCGCGCGATCGTCGCCCGACGTGTCGAGGAGATCGCACGCGCGGTCTCGACGGACGCCAGGTGGGAGGCGCTCACCGAAGCCGTCGTCGCCGGCGAGATCGACCCGTGGTCCGCCGCCGACGAGATGCTTGAACCCGTGATCGACCGCTGACGGCCCGTCAGGCCGCGGGCGGAGCCAGTTGTTCGCCACGACGCCGGGCGCGGAGTTCGCCGCGAGTGTCGTGGCCGAGCTGTTCGAGCGCGTCGAGCAGCCGTCCGGGTCCCGCCCTTCCGCGCCGTCGTCTCACGGTGGCGACCTGACGGAGCTGTTCGATCGAGACGTCGAGGCGGCACGCGGCTCGGATCATCGCCTGCATCTCGGCGACCGTGGAGTACGCCGCCATCATCACGACCGTGCTGGGAATGTCGGTGACCGGCACGTCACCCACCCGGACGACCGACCTCGCGTCCAACGTGCGCGTGTGGTGCACGATGACCCCCGACGAGTTCGTCGGGTGGCTTCCCCTGAGCGCAAGCACGTGCACCAGCGCCGGAGCCTCACTCGTCAGCCCGTGCACATGCGCCGCCGAGTGGTGCGAGATCGCCGTGATGCCGCGCGATCGCACGGCATGCGCGAGTGCGGCGGCGCGGTCGGGAGCGCAGGTGTCGGGCAATGACAGCAAATTCGACATGACCCGATGAGGGCGACGAACGAGTCGTCGCGGAAGCCGGCGATGCGGACAGAATGGCGCGATGCTCGAAGTCGAACGCAACAGTGATGGCGTCGCCGTGGTGACGCTGGCCAACGGCAAGGTCAATGCGCTGTCACGAGCGCTCGTCGCTGCGCTCGGTGAAGCCGCCGACGAACTCACGTCTGACCCGCCCGGCGCCGTCGTCATCACCGGCGGCGAACGCATCTTCGCCGCCGGCGCCGACATCAGCGAGTTCGGCGGTGCGCAGGAGGCCGGACCGATCACGGCCGAGATCCATCGGGCACTCGACGCCATCGCCGCGATCCCGCGTCTGGTGATCGCCTCCGTCACGGGCTACGCCCTCGGTGGTGGATGCGAGTTGGCGCTCGCCTGCGACTATCGCATCGCCGGGCAGCGCGCTGTGTTCGGGCAGCCCGAGATCCTGCTCGGCATCATCCCGGGAGGTGGTGGCACCCAACGGCTGAGCCGCCTCGTCGGGCCGTCGCGCGCCAAAGAGCTGTGCCTCAGCGGGCGTCAGGTCGCCGCCGACGAGGCGCTGCGCATCGGCCTCGCCGACGAGGTGGTCGACGATCCGCACGCGAGGGCGCTGGAGCTCGGCGCTGCGCTGGCCAAGGGTGCGACCGTCGCCCAGGCCCTTTGCAAGGACGTGATCGATCGCGGCCTGCCGATGCCGCTGGCCGACGGCCTCGCCGCCGAGCGCGACACCTTCGTCGAGGCGTTCGGCACCGAGGACAGCCAGATCGGCATCGCCAGCTTCCTCGAGCACGGACCCGGCAAGGCGAACTTCGTCGGCCGATAGCGGTCTGTCGCGGAGCTTGATCACGTCGCGCTCCGGCCGTCACGCTCCAGTTGCTCGTGTCAACGAAAACACGTGACGCAGGCGGAGATCGCTGACATAGGCGCGTGTCCTTGCAGTTTGCCCCGAGCGACGTCAGCGATCGGCGGTGCGGGCACGAGTCGTTTCGTACCACGCGACCGTGGAGGTGGCGATCGTCTCCCACGAGTAGCGCTCGGTGAGCATCGCTGACGCGTGGTCACCGAGGCGTTGCGCCAGCTCTGGCTCGTCGAGGATTCGGGCGATGCACGACGCGAGCTGCTCGGCGTCGCCCGGCTCGAACATCAGGCCGGCCCCCGTCGAGCGCACCAGCTCGGCCAACCCGCCGGTCTCGGCGACGACGAGCGGCGCGCCGCCGGCGAGCGCCTCCAGGGCGACGATGCCGAACGGTTCGTAGAGCGACGGGATCACGACGCAGCTCGCTCGGTGGAGTGTGCCCAGCAGCTCCTCGTCGGTGAGGAAGCCGGCCAGCTCGACGCGGTCGGCGACGCGGTCGAGGTCGATCCGTGACTGCAGCTCTGCCAGGTAGCTGCCCGTCCCACCGATGATGCAGCGCAGGTCGTCGTGGCTGTGGCGCAGCAGTCCCATCGCTCGTACCAGTACCTGAAAGCCCTTCTCGTACTGCACGCGCCCCCACGTGAACACGAGCGGTGCGCGCTGCGCGTGCTGCACCGACGGATGCTGCGCCTGCGCCCACCACTCGGCATCGATGCCGTTGGGTATCTGCGTCACGCGATCGGCGTCGACCTCGAGACCCGACACGACCGCGCGCACCATGAACGCCGACGTCGCGATCGCCGAGTCCGACCGCAGGGCGAGCCACGACTCGACGGAGTGGACCGTGCCCGGCAGTCCCGTCGGCAGGTGACCGCCGTGGCGCACGCGTTCGGTGCCGTGGAACGTCGTCACGAGCGTCGCGTCAGTGAGGTCGCCGATCGTGCTGCCGGCCCACGCCAGCCGCCAGTCGTGCACGTGCACGACGTCGGGCTGCCAGCCGTCCAGCTCGCCCATGAGGGCGACGAAGTGATGACACGTCGAGGCGGCGTGGGCGACCTCGTCCTCGTCGGGCAGCCA
>JALZNU010000293.1 GCA_030857495.1 Actinomycetota bacterium
GTCGAGGAGATCTGGGAGGTGTTCGCCGTCGCCAGTTGAGCCGTGCCTGAACGATCCAACACCACGGCTGCCGAGCACCGTACGATGTCGGGAATGAGTCCGGACATTGACGTTGCGAGCGGCGTCCGTGTCGTGAGCACCGTTCCCGGGCGCATTCGCGTGCGCGCAGCCGACGCGGTGCGCCGACAGAGGCTTGCGTCGTTGTCGGACGAAGTGAGCGCCCTGCCCGGGGTGACGTCGGTCAGCCTTCGCGCGAAGTCAGCGAGCCTCGTCGTGCGCTTCGATGTCGGACGAGAAGCCGCGGTCATGGAGGGTCTTCAGTCGTTAGGAGTGGACCTGACTGCGCGCGGTCGCCGCGCGACGGCGGGCGATCCTGCAGCGGTGTTGATGACGGCGGCGAGCGGTGCGAATCGCGCAGTCGGTCAGCGCCTCGACGGGACGGACCTGCGCGTCTTGGTCCCGCTTGGCCTGGGTCTGCTCGCGACGCGTCGCGCGATGCGCGGCGATGACAGGCTGGTCGAAGCCCCGTGGTACGTGCTCGCGTGGTATGCGTCCGAGCTGTTCTGGAAGTTCCATGGCGACGCGGATGCCGCCGTTCGCCTCAAGAGCGAGGGGGAGTGATGGACGAGAAGATGTTCGCACTGATGGGCGCGGCCGCAGGCGTGGCGCTGGCGGGCCGCGGCCTGCGCCCCGCCGCCAAGCTGGCGATGCGTGGCGTCGTCGCCACCGCTGACGGGACGTCGGCTGCGCGTCGCGAACTGGGGCAGCTGTACGCCGAAGCGAAGGCCGAGCAGCGCGGTGAGGTCGTCGACGAAGACCGGCCTGGCCCGCCTGTGCCCGCGGCGTGACGACCGCGGCGCCGCCGGTCCTCGACCACGAGGTTGTCCACCGGCTCCCGGACCGGTTGCGCTGCCGGGCGGCGCGGCTCGGTAGCGACGATGCGTACGCTGCACGGCTTCTGGCGGTCGCACAGCATGACGACCGCGTGGCGGACGCTCGTGTCAACCGCTCGGCGGCGTCCGTCACGGTGCGCTGGGACGCGCCGTCGACGTCGCGCGATGCGGCGGAGCAGTGGATCGCCGAGCTGCTGCGTGCCGCGGACCACGCGCCATGCCCCGCGACGGCGGCGCCTATTGCTTCGGGCGGCGACCGCCTCACGCGTCTCGCGATGCCCGGCGTGGTGGCGACGCTCGCAGGGCTTGGCCGGCTCCTGGGTCTCGCGGTGCCGGCCCCGGTCGGGGCGCTTGCTGTGCTGGCGGCGTCGCTACCGATCGCTCGCCGCGCCGCGCACGCGTTGACCGTCGAGCGGCGCCTGAACATCGACGTGCTCGACATGGCGGCGATCTTGCTGACCACGCTGCGAGGCTCGCTGCTTGCGCCGCTGTCGGTGATCGGCCTGGTCGAGGTCGGCGAGGCGATCCGTGAGCGGACGGCGCGCGCGTCGCGGCGCGAGCTGCTCGACCTCCTGGACTCGATCGCCGAGACCGTGTGGCTCCATCGCGACGGCGGGCGCCTGCAGCTCTCCATCGACGAGGTCCGGCGCGGGGACGTCGTCGTCGTGTACCCGGGTGACCGCATTCCGGTCGACGGGCGCGTCCTCGAGGGCCGCGCGCTCATCGACGAGCACCAGCTCACCGGCGAACCGATGCCCGTCCTGCACGAGGAGGGCGAGGTCGTCTACGCGTCGACGTTGATGCGCGACGGGCACCTCCACATCGCCGTCGAAGTCGTCGGTGCGGAGACGCGTGCGGGCCGCATCGTGCAACTCATGCGCGACGCGCCGGTGCACGACACGCGCATCGAGAACTACGCGGGACGGCTCGCCGACCGCGTGGTGCTCCCCTCCTTCCTGCTCGCCGGCGCCGTGCTCGTGACGACGCGCGACCCGACGCGAGCCGCTTCGGTGCTCATCACCGACTTCGCCACGGGCATTCGCGTCTCGGTGCCGACGGCAGTGCTCGCGGCCATGACGAGCGCCGCGCAAGACGGCGTGGTGATCCGCAGCGGCCGTGCGCTCGAGCAGCTCGCGGGGGTCGATGCCGTCGTCTTCGACAAGACGGGAACGATCACCGAGGGCAGCCCCGCGGTCGTCGGCGTCGAGAGCCTCATCAGCGGGATCCCGACCGAGGAGCTGCTCCGGCTCGCGGCAACGGCGGACCAGCGGCTGAGTCATCCCGTGGCGGAGGCGATCGTGGGCTACGCCGGCGCGAACGGCGTGCGGCCAGGGCGGCGGGGGCGGTGGACGTACGACATCGGTCTCGGGGTTCGAGCCGAGATCGACGGTCAGGAGGTTCTGGTCGGCAGTGACCGGCTCTTGGAGCGGGCCGGCGTCGACATCTCGGCCGCGCCTGCGGTTGCGAACGGCGCGTCGCGGATCTACGTCGGCGTGGCGGGCCGCCTCGCCGGCGTCATCGCGTACGCGGATCCGATCCGGTATGAGGCCGGGGAGGTCGTCGCCGCGCTTCGGGACGGGCACGGCTTGGACATCCACTTGCTCACCGGCGACAAGACCGAGACCGCCCGAGCCGTCGGCCGTCGCCTGGGCATCGACCAGGCAAACGTCCATGGCGAGCTCTTCCCCGAGGACAAGGCCGCCGTCCTGCGTGCGCTTCGTGCCACAGGCCGCCGCGTGGCCTTCGTCGGCGACGGCATCAACGACCTCCCGGCGCTCGCATACGCCGACGTCTCGATCTCTTTCGGCGGCGCCACCGCTGTCGCGCGTGAGACCGCCGACGTGGTGCTGATCGAAGACACGTTGCATGCCCTGCCGGACGCCGTGGCGGCGTCCCGTCAGGCCATGCGTCTGGTGAGGCAGAACATCGGCATCGTCGGAGGGGTCAACTTGGCAGCACTGACCGTCGCGACCGCGACGGGGTTGGCGCCGACGGCGGCGGCCGTTGTGCACAACGGCTCGACGGTCGTCGCCGCCGTCAACGGGCTCCGACCGCTACTCGGAGCGGACCGTCGAAGGCGGCGGACGAACGACCAGGAGAGGAAGGAGATTACGCGTGGATGACAAGTCGAAGGTGCGGTCAGAGGTGTGGAAGGATGCCCGTCGGGGAGCCGGGTGGGCGCTCGGGGTCGGCGGTGTCGTCTCGGTCGCTGCGCTGCTACGCGGCGGGCCACGAGAGACGATCAAGGCGGCGAT
>JALZNU010000294.1 GCA_030857495.1 Actinomycetota bacterium
GCCATGTTCATCCCGGCGCCGACCGCGGCGCCGTTGACGGCAGCGATCGTCGGCAGCGTGCAGCGCGCGACCCGCAGAAAGCCCTCGTAGACGCGGCGCAGCGAATCGCCGTCCGCCTCCGCCAGGTTGCCGAGGTCGGCACCGGCACAGAACGCCGGCGGCGCACCCGTGAGCACCACAGCGCGGACGTCGTCGTCATGCTCGATCGCGTCGAACACATCGACCAGCGCGGCGACCATCTCGGCGTTGAGGCTGTTGCGGCGGTCGGGGTCGTTGAGCGTCACAGTTGCGACGCCGTCGGCGATGGACGAGGAGACGATCGACATCCGCCGATCATCCCATAGTCTGATCCTGGCGATGCTCGATCATGTGTTCACCGATGCCATCAGCGCCCTGCGTGACGCGTTCGAGGCGGCGCTCCTCGAGCGCCAGGCGTTCGAGGAGCACTTCCAAGTCGACGTGCTGCTCGGTGACCTGACATGGGAGACGAGCTACGGACTGCCGGGCGAGGGACAGCCACCGCGCGTCGTCGCCCACATCACGTTCGACTGGCCGTCGTGGAGCCAGACGTCGTACCGCCGCTGGTACGTCGAAGAAGAGCTCGACGCCCGTCCCGCGATCGAGATGGAGATCGTGCTGCGAGTGCAGCGCCTCGCCGAGCAGCCGCCCGCCGACGTGCTGTTCGCGGCCGTCCCGCCGCAGAGTCCGCTCATCGGCGACGACCGCCTCGAGCGGGCGGGTCTCACGATCGAGATCGGCCACCCCGACCCTGCCGGCGGCGGCGACCTGGTCGACGACGAGCACGCCGTCGAGATCACCTACGAGGGCCTCTACGAGCTGGCAGAAGAGACGCTCGCTGACGGCACGAGCAAGCAACTCGACGAGCACTTTGGCACGCTGGGCGGCTGGATCGCCTCGATGCTCGTGCGTCTCGGTGATGTCCGCCTGAAGTACCTGCCCGCCGAGACCGAGAGCTGAGCCCGCGACATGACCAACGATCGACCCGTCCGCTACGACGCCGCCGAGCGCGTCGCCACGATCACGCTCGACCGCCCCGACGTGCGCAACGCGCTGTCGTCGGAGATGCTCGAGCTGTTGCCGGTGATGATCCAGCGGGCCGAGGACGACAGCGAGATCGACGTGATGATCCTGACCGGGAGCGACCCGGCGTTCTGCGCCGGACTCGACCTGCGCGAGCTCGGTTCCACCGCAGGCAACCTCGGTGGGCGCGGCGGCAGCGACGGCAGTGCGCCGTCACACCGCAGCCGTGGCCCGTTCCCCGCCCACACCAAGCCGCTCCTGGGTGCGATCAACGGTGTCGCCGTGACGGGCGGGTTCGAGCTGGCGCTCAACTGCGATCTCCTCGTCGCCTCCGAGCACGCCAAGTTCGGCGACACCCACGCCCGCGTCGGCATCATGCCGGGTTGGGGGCTGTCCGTGCTGCTGCCGCAGGCCATCGGCGTGCGACGGGCACGGGAGATGAGCTTCACCGGCAACTTCATGGACGCCGAGGAGGCGCTGCGCTTGCGCCTCGTCAACCACGTCGTGCCGCATGACGAGTTGATGCCGTTCACGCGATCGATCGCCGCCGACATCGTCGGCAACGAACAGCCGGCGGTGCGCAGGCTACGCGCCACCTACGACGCAGTGACGTTCGACGACGACGGCTGGGAGAACGAGGCGCGAGCAGCGAGGGCGTGGCGCCGCGACCACTTCTCTGCCGATCGCGTCGCCGAGCGCCGCGAGCAGATCCAGGCCCGCGGCAGGACGCAGTAGCGGGCTACAGCTCGACGCCGCGAGCGGCGAGATCGTCTCGGACCGCGGTCGCGATGTCGAGCGCGAGGATCTCGGCGCCCACCTCGTTGAGATGGAACCCGTCGCCCGTCCGCACTGACTTGCCCTCGCCGTCACGTGGGTCGACGACGTACTGGGCGAAGCCGCCGTTGCGGCCGGAGAACCGCTCCCACGTATCGATGAACACGACGTCGGGCCGATCGCCCGCCTGCTCTCGCACAACCTGATCCTGCACCTCCATGCGCTCGCTCACGTCGGCGGTGCGGTGGTTCGGGATGCCGACCCAGATGAGCGTCCGCCCGTCAGCCGACAGCAGGTCCATCACCTCGCCGACCCTGCGCCCGTACTCCTCCTCCCAGTCGGCGTTGTCCTCGACGGGACCGCCGACGACGAAGTCGGGGCTGGCGCCCTGCGGGCCCTCGGTGAGACCCTGGGCGTCGTTGCCGCCGAACGTGACGATCACGATGTCGGGGTCGTAGGCGACGATGGCTTCGGCGAACCGCGCCGGCCAGTCGAAGAAGTCGGGCCGCGAGAGCCCCGAGGAGATCTTGTAATCGAGCTGCGTCTCGGCCTCGGGCACGTCGTCCAGCAACTGCTGCAGGTACGGACCGAACGTTCCGGCGTCGCTGTCGCCGGCGATGTACACGCGGGCAGGTGACTCGGCCGTCGGCACCTCGTCACCCGATCCCGGCTCGTCGTCGGGCGACGTGGCGGGGATCGTCATCGTCGCCGTGTCCGCCGTTGGGGCGGCAGACGCCTCGACGCGAGACGAAACCGTGGCTGGGCCGGAAGTGCCTATCGACTCGCTGGTCGTGGCGGGCGTCACCGTTGTCCCGGTGCCGGACGAGCCGGGAACGTCCTCGTCGACCACCGCGGGATCGTCGTCACCGCCGAGCAGCGCCCGTGCGCCCGAGAACCCGCCTGCGACGAGCGCGGCGACCACGACGACGGCGCCGGCGCGCCGAACCATGTAGCGCCTGGCGCTCACGTGGCGTGAACGCGAGGCGGACGTGGGGGGCACGGAGCACCATGTTACGGGCACGTGAGGTGGTGAGGCTGGCAGCGCGGCCGGAGGGGCTACACTCAGCCGCCACCTGATCGGCGCGTGAACAACGCCAGATTCGGCTGACACCCACAGAGGGGGAGGCATATGAGAAGCAACAAGCGACTGCTCGCCGCAGCGCTGGTGACCACATTGGGGTTCACCGCAGCGGCGTGTGGCGACGACGACGAGCCAACAGACACCACTGGTGCCGGGGAGGGCACAACCGCGACATCGGCCGCTGGCACAGGGTCGACGACCCCGAGCTCCGGCACCACGATGACGTCGGACACCACGATGAC
>JALZNU010000295.1 GCA_030857495.1 Actinomycetota bacterium
GGCGCGATCCTCGGCTTCGTCGGCGTGAAGATGCTGCTGACGTTCTCGGCCGAACAGTTCGAGTGGCCGTCGGCGGACTTCCACTTCCCGACGTACCTCTCGCTCGGCGTCATCGCCCTCATCCTGCTGGTCACGGTGGTCGCCTCGCTCGCGGCCGACAAGCGCGACCCGAACTCAGGCCCGCCGGCCGATCGCGACCCCGCAGACACAGAAGCTGCCGAACCCGTCGGTTGAGCCGATCCCGGACAGATGCCTCGGCCGCTGCTCCCCGCGCTCGGGCACTGGCATCGTCACGCAGGGAGGGCGTCGCCGTCGACCGAGATCTCGGCACGGGCCGGGTCGAAGGACACGTAGCCGGCGATGTCGGCGGCGGCGGTGATCGGCGCTTCGTAGCCCCACACGACGCCGTCGTGCACCGTGCCGTCGACATCGGCGGACCAGTACGAGGCCTCTCCCTTGAACGGGCACGTGGTGTGGAACGTCGTTGCATACATCAGGTCCATGCGCACGTCGTCCTTCGGCACGTAGTAGCGGGCCGGGAGGCCGGTCTCCTCGAGGCGCATCGCGCGCGTCGTGTCGGCCAGCACGGCGCCGTCGAGACGAACCTCGACGTGGGCCTCGGTGGGGGCGATGGTGACGGTGTGGCCAGAGCTCATGGACGGTCCAACACCGACGACGCCTCGGTCATTCCCGCGTTCAGATCCCCTCGGCGGCTTGGGCGCCAGTTGCGTCGGCGACCTGGCCGGAGCGGAGCGTCGCGAACACCGCCGGTGGATCTCGCCACGGGTCGGGCAGGACCCCTGCCTCCGCGTCACGAACGGCTCGCCACACCCGCTCGGGCGTACACGGCATGTCGAGATGCCGTACCCCGAGGTGCGCGAGCGCGTCGATCACCGCGTTCTGGACCGCAGGGGTCGAGCCGATCGTTGCGGCCTCGCCGATGCCCTTCGCGCCGAGCGGGTTGAGCGGAGTCGGCGTCTCGGTGGAGCGCACCTCGAGCATCGGCACCTCGACCGCTGAAGGCACCGCATAGTCGGCGAGGTTTGACGTCAACGGGTTCCCGTCGTCGTCGTGGCGCACCTCCTCGTAGAGCGCCTGCCCGATGCCGGCCGCCACGCCCCCGTGCTGCTGACCCTCCACGAGCACGGGGTTGAGCACCGTGCCGCAGTCGTCGACCGCGACGTGACGCAGCACCCGCACGGCGCCGGTGTCGAGGTCGACCTCGACGGCGGTGATGTGAGCTCCGAACGGGTACGTCGCATCGGCCTGCTCGAAGATGGCGTCGGTTGCGAGCGGGTCGCCGTCGTCCGATGCTCGCCGAGCGAGCTCGGCCCAGTCGAGGGCAGCCGCCGGCGCGCCGGCGACGCCGACGGTGCCGGCATCCACGTCGACCACGATGTCGGCGACATCGGCCTCCAGCATCCGGGCGGCGAGCTCCTTCGCCTTCTCGACGAGAATCTCGGTGGCCCGGCGCACGGCGGACCCGCCGAGTTGCAGCGAACGCGACCCGCCCGTACCGCCGCCGCTCGGGACGAGTTCGGTGTCGCCGTCGACGAGACGAATCCGATCTACGGGGATTCCCGTCTGGTCGTGGACCAACATCGCGAACGCGGTCTGGTGACCCTGACCGTGGGCGAACGTCCCGGCGCGCACCGTCGCTGAGCCGTCGTCGTGCACCTCCAGCGCGCCGAACTCGCTGCTCCCACCGCCGGCCGTGATCTCAACGTATGCCGCGACGCCGATGCCCAGCGCGATGCGGTCGTCGCGAGCGCGACGGTCCGCTTGCTCGCGTCGCAGTTCGTCGTAACCGATGGTCTCGGCCGCCAGCTCGAGCGGTTTCGTGTAGCGCCCGGAGTCGTAGACGGCGCCGGTCAGCGTGCGGAACGGGAAGGCGTCGTCGGGCAGGAGGTTGCGGCGCCGTAGCTCGATCGGATCGATGCCGAGCTCGTGCGCAGCCTGATCGACGAGGCGCTCGAGCAGCGCCGTCGCTTCGGGACGGCCGGCACCGCGGTACGCGCCCATCGGTGTCGTGTTGGTGACGGCGACGGCGACGTCGAACTGGATCGCCTCGAAGCGGTAGGTCCCGTTGGACATGCGCTTCGTCCCCGTCGGCAGGAACGCGCCGACATTGGGGTAGGCACCGCTGTCGCCGACGAGACGGACCCGAAGCCCGGTGAACGTGCCGTCGCGCCGGCACCCGAGCTCGGCGTATTGGATCTGGCCGCGACTGTGCGGTTGTGCGATGAGGTCATCGCTGCGGGCCGGCGACCACGTGACGGGTCGCCCGAGGTGCCGGGCAGCGGCCGCCACGCTGGAGTACTCGGCGCAGACACCGGCCTTGCCGCCGAAGCCGCCGCCGACCTGCGGGGCGATGACCCGCACCTCGTCTTGCTGCAGCCCGAGCGCGGACGCCAACTGGTCGCGAACCATGTGCGGCATCTGATTCGAGGCGTAGAACGTGAGCTTCCCGTCGTCGCCCGGCACGGCGGCGCAGCCGTTGGGTTCCATCGCCACGACAGCCATGCGCTGGTTGACGTACCTTCCGCGGATCACCACGTCGCTGCCGTGCGAGGGATCGACCGGTTCGGCGTCCGTCGCGACGAGAGCCTGGTTCGATCCGTGCTGCGGGAAGATCGGCTCGACGTCGACAGCCAGTGCCATCTCGGGATCGACGATGACCGGCAGCTCGTCGTAGTCGGCCCACACCGCAGCGGCGCCGTCGGCGGCGGCTGCGACGTCCTCGGCGATGACGATGGCGATCGCCTCGCCGACGAATCGCACGACGCCGTCGGCGAGCGGTGGCCGGGCGAAGTCGGGATGCACCGTGACGAAGCCGTGGTGCGGCGAGACCCCGAGATCGGCGGCCGTGTACACGGCGACGACTCCAGGAACTGCGAGCGCGTCGTCGATGTGCACGGCGCGCAGCGACGCGTGCGCAACCTCCGAGCGGGTGAAGACGGCGTACAGCTTCCCTGGCAGGTCGAGGTCGGCCAGGTACTTGGATTCCCCTGCGAGCAGGACCGGATCTTCCGTTCGCAGCACCCGGGTTCCGAGGATCGATCCGACCATCGCGGCAACGTAGCTGGTCACATGCGACACATGGCGACCGTCTCGGCAAGGGGT
>JALZNU010000296.1 GCA_030857495.1 Actinomycetota bacterium
CCACGGTCGCCGGCCAGCACCGACCGCACGACGCCGGCGTTGTGCGCCGGGTCGCCACCGGCCAGTTCGTCGAGCGTTGCAGGCGCGAGCCCGAGAGACACAGGATCCACCTGGAACGACCGGACGCCGTCGGGTTCGATGGCCAGCACGCGTGACGGTCCGGTCGTGCTCAGTTCGTCGAGACCGCCACCGTGCACGATCCAGGCGTGCGTGGCACCGTGCGATCGCAGCGACGCCGCCATCGGCTCGGCCATCGACACGTCGGCGATGCCCAACAGGTAGCGGCGCACCCGCCCAGGGTTCGCCATCGGTCCCAGCAGGTTGAACACCGTCGGCACCCCGATCTCGCGTCGCGATGGCGCAGCGAAGCGGAACGCGGGATGGAAGCGAGGCGCGAAGCAGAACCCGATGCCGGCCTCGCGCACGCACCGGGCGACGTCGGCCGGCGCCAGCTCGATCGCAACGCCGAGCGCCTCCAGCACATCGGCCGTCCCGCATCTCGACGACGCCGCACGCGCACCGTGCTTGCACACGGGCACCCCGACGGCTGCAGTGATCAGGGCCGCCATGGTGGAGACGTTGATCGAGTGTGACCGGTCGCCCCCGGTGCCGACGATGTCAACAGCTCCGGCGCGTTCGGACTCGTCGAGCGGGACGAGGTCGGCGAACGCCAGCACGGCGTCGAGCAGGCCCGAGATCTCGTCGGCCGTCTCGCCCTTGGCTCGCAGGGCGACGACGAAGCCGATGAGCTGGGCAGGCGTCGCCTCGCCGCGCAGGATCGTGCGCATCGCCTCGCTCGCCTCGTGGGCGGTGAGATCGCGCCGCGACAGCAGTGCGCTGATCAGCGATGGCCACCCGCCGTAGGCCTCGAGACCTGGGGCGTCGGCGATGCCGTCGTCACGTGTGCTCACCGGCTGGAATCTACGAGGTGCGGCCCGAGAGCCGCGGTCCGGCACACTCCCGGTGCTCAGGCGGGCGTCATGCAGAACGTCGCCGCTGGCGGACGAGCCGCCGTCGTTCCCGTTCGGTGGCGCCTCCCCAGACACCCACCTTCTCGCGGTGCGCGAGCGCGTACTCGAGGCACGCGGTGCGCACGTCGCACTCCGCGCACACCGACTTGGCGTCCTGCGCCTCGTCGTCCTCGTCGGGGTAGAAGATCGACGCCTCGAGGCCACGGCAGGCGCCGAGCATCCGCCATTCGATGTGCTGTCGCGCCAACGTTCCCCCCTGGATATCGGCGACTGATGTGATGCCCGGGCACACTAGAGCGCGCACCCGCCGCTGTGCCAGTGCAGTCGTTATGGTCGACGCGGGTAAGCGGCGGCGATCACCTGCAGCGGGTGCAGCGCCTCGACGCCCGAGCGCTCGGCGATCACACCTGCTGCGGCGTGACAGCTCGACACGACCACGCGGCACTCGTCGCCGGAGCCCGGGTCGCTGGGCAACGCCGCAGCAAGGCGATCGGCCTGGCGCAGCGAGGGCCGCTCGTTGCCCGTGCGCGCACCCCATCCCGCTCCCATCCCCGAGCACACGGCGACGGTGGTGACGCGTGCACCGGTCAGCCGCACGAGATCGCGAGCGCTCGTGGCGGGCGCGTCGATGCGGGTGTGACATGGCAGGTGGACGACGACCTGGTCCGGCACGTCGCCGCGGAAATCGGTGTCGAGGCGGGCGTCGACCGACGTGTGCAGCGCCATCAGGTAGTCACAGGCATCGGAGGTGTGCTCGGCAACCAGGACGGCGTCGGGCGACGGGGCGTGAACCGGGTAGTCGTGCTGGATGACGTAGGCGCATGTGGGCTGCGACACGACGATGTCTCGTCCTGCGCGCACCTCGGCCGCGAGGGCGGTCACGTTCGCTGCCGCCGTGGCGCGGAACCGGCGGAGATCGCCGCGGTCGAGCAGATGCGCGCCACAGCAGCCCGACTCGCTGAGCGAGCACTCGATGCCGTTTCGCTCGTAGACGGTGACGAGGTCGCGCCCGATCTCGGGGGCGTGGTACTCGATGTCGCACGACGCCAGCACGGACGCCCGGCGGCGAGGAGCTGAGAGTCGGATCGGTGCCCTGGCGCGGAACCACGTGGAGAAGCGTGACGTGGCGACCGGGGCGAGCACTCGCTGTGACGACGTGCCCGTGACCGTCCGCAGCAGCGTGCGGGCGATCGAGCCGGGCGCCGACGTGACGAGTGGGTTGACGAGCGATGGCGCGGCGCGTGCCAGGGGCCCGAGCGAACCGAGGGGACCCAGCGTCGCCCCAGCCCAGCGATGGTGTCCGCCACGGCTGGCCACCGTCATCGCCGTCGCCCGCTGCATCAGACGCGGGACGTCGAGGTCGTCGAGGTCGTCGACGTCATCGGGTTGCTGACCGCCGGCGTGGTACGGGCAGGACGTCACACAGAGCTTGCAGCCGAAACACTCCGCCACGACTGCGTCCTGTTCGGCAGGTGTCAGGTCGCCGGCGCCGGCGCGCTCGTCCAACAGGTCGAACAACGTCGGGAACGCGCCGCAGCGATCCGTGCAGCGACGGCACCCGGAGCACAGGTCGAAGGCTCGCGTCAGCTCGGCGCGCACGTCGGCCTCGTCGAGGTACCGCCCGTCCGCCGGGTCGTAGATCGTGGTCATCGCCGCATCCGACGCTAATAGGCTGCGTCACCTGATGCGTCACATCACACCCTTCGAACGCGACGCCATGCTCACCTCCCTGCGAAACGGCGGCGAGGTCGACGTCCTCGTCGTCGGAGGGGGCATCACCGGCTGCGGCGTCGCCCTCGACGCGGCGACGCGAGGCCTGCGCACGGCGCTCGTCGAACGCGACGATTTCGCCGCCGGTACGTCGTCGAAGAGCTCGAAGCTCGTCCACGGCGGGCTGCGCTACCTGCAGCAGGGCGACATCCGGCTCGTCTACGAGGCGCTGCGCGAGCGGTTCCGCCTGCGGCGCAACGCGCCCCACCTCGTGCAGATACTGCCGTTCATGATCCCCATCCTCACGAAGGATTCAGTCGTGTCGCGCAAGGTTGCGCGGGCACTCGGCATGGCGATGTGGATGTACGACCTGACGGGCGGGTTCCGTATCGGCAAGTTCCACAAGCGGCTGTCGGCCGACGAGGCGTT
>JALZNU010000297.1 GCA_030857495.1 Actinomycetota bacterium
ACGCCATCGACTGACCCATCGGCGTCGGCCGTCAGCCCCTCCCGCTCCGCAGCCGACACTTGCGTCAGCGTTGTCCGCCGACGCCGCTTGTTCTCGCTGACAAGGGCGAGACCGACGCACCTCGCAAGCCGGTCCCGTTCCAAAAGGACGCGTCCATGTCAGCGCTTTCCGGGGGCGTCGCGTGTTCTCGCTGCACAAGCGCAGAATCGCAGCGTGATCAGCGCTCGCGATCACACGTCGGGCTCGGGCGGGTCGGCGTGGCCCTCGCGATCGTCGCGATCGGCCCACCCGAGCAGCTCGTCGAGCGACCACACGGCCTCGTCGATGCCGGCGTGGAGGTCGCCGAGCTCGGTGAAGCGGCCTGGCATCGACGCCATCGTGAAGTCGCCGGGCTCGGCGTCGTCTATCTCGTCCCAGCGGATCGGCGCCGACACCCTCGCGTCGGGGACGCCGCGCAGCGAGTACGCACTGGCGATCGTGTGGTCGCGGGCGTTCTGGTTGTAGTCCACGAACAGGTGCGCCGGGTCACGGTCCTTGCGCCACCACGTCGTGGTCACCTCGTCGGACGCCCGGCGCTCGACCTCCCGGGCGAACGCCAGGGCAGCGCGGCGCACATCGGTGAAGCCCCAGCGAGGTTCGATGCGGACGTACACGTGCAGCCCCCGGCCACCCGTGGTCTTCGGCCAGCCGACGGCACCGAGCTCGTCGAGGGCCTCCTCGACGACGTGGGCAACCCGCCGCACGCGGGCGTAGTCGCACTCCGCACCCGGGTCGAGGTCGATGCGCCACTCGTCGGGACGCTCGGTGTCGGCCCTGCGGCTGTTCCACGGGTGGAACTCGACCGTCGACATCTGCACCGCCCAGATCACGTCGGCGAGCTTGGTCACGCACAGCTCGTCCGCAGTCCTGTCGTAGCGAGGGAAGTGCACCTGCACCGTCTCGAGCCATGGCGGCGCCCCGCGCGGCACACGCTTCTGGTGGACCTTCTCGCCGCTCAGGCCTTCGGGGAAGCGGTGCATCATGCACGGCCGCTCACGCAGAGCGTTGACGATGCCCGGACCGACAGCCTGGTAGTACCGCGCCACGTCGAGCTTGGTCGCGCCGGTCTCGGGGAAGTACAGGCGATCGGGCGACGTGAACCGCACGTCGATCCCGTCGACCTCGAGCTCGATCGCCGGCGTGGCAGGCTTGCGTGACGCAGGCACCAGGTCGACGCTACTGAGCGGACGAGAACCGTCGAACTGTCCGTAGAAATCGGCCCGATCGGGTAGATCTATTCGGACAGAACGACAAGACCGGCCTCCATCGCCAGCAGCGACACCTTCATCTCCGAGCCGCCGGCGTAGTTGCCGACGGAGCCGTCGCTGCGCACGACGCGATGGCAGGGCACGACGAGCGGGATCGGGTTGTGCGAGCACGCCGACCCTGCGGCACGCACGGCACGCGGGTTGCCTGACGCAGCGGCCAGCCCTGCGTAGCTGACGGTGGTGCCGTAGCCGACGTCGACGAGGTGCGTCAGCACGTCATGACGGAAGCCCCGCACGAGGTGGAGGTCGAGGGCGACGTCGAAGCGGCGGCGATCACCCGAGAAGTACTCGTCGAGCTGGCGAACGATCGGATCGGTGCGGCGTCCGGACCGCAGCATCCGCGGGCTCACCGTCTCGGCGAGGCCGCCGAGGATCTCGTCGTGGTCCTCCGAGGCCAGCCCGACGCGCACGAGTCCCTTCTCCGTCGCCGCCAGCAACAGCGAGCCGTACGGGCTGTCCATCGATCGGTAGGCGACGTCGAGCACGCCCTCGCGTTCGGCGTCCGCGGCGAGCCCGGCGCGCAGCGAGTCGAGCTCGTCGGCGGACGGCGTCGGGATCGACCGCTCGAGCTCGGCGAGCAGCTGCTGACCGGTCGTGCTGGGTGTCTCGGTGTTCATCGTGGGGTTCCTCTCATCGTCGTTCGCAGCCGGGCAATGCCGTCCGCTGCGCTTCGTCTCGCGGCCGCCTCGCTCGTACCGAGCAGTTCGCCGACCTCGGCGTAGGGCAGTTCGGCGAGGTAGTGGTACACGACGGCGCCTCGCTGCTTCGGTGCGAGCGCGTCGAGCGCCACCTGTAGGTCGTTGACAACCCCAGCCCGGTCGAGCGCCGCAAGGGCACGCTCATCGGCGCCGGCCTCACCCTTGCCCTGCGGCACTCCATCGATCGGGAGCGGGTCGACCGGCGACGGGCGGCGGTTGCGGCCGCGGATCTGGTCGATCGCCTTGCGGTGGGCGATGGTCGTCAGCCAGCCGCGGACGTTGCTGTCGGGACGCAGATCCGGATAGGCGCGCATTGCCGAGAGGAACGTCTCGGACCAGGCGTCGTCCGCCTCCGCCACGGGCAGCATCGCCCGGCAGACGCGCAGCACGACGGCACCGTGCTCGGCAACCACCTCGTCGAACGGACGCATCCTCACATCTGACCAACGCTCACGCCGTCCCCGGCGTGAGGTCGCCGGTGAGCAGCGGGAACGTCGCGTCGGCCGGGATCGGCGGACTGGTGCGCCAGCGGCGCTCGACGCGGGTTGCGTCGTCACCGAGGAAGCGCAACGACAGCACACGACGCCGGCTCGTCGCACCAGGAGCAGAGTGCAACTCGAGGGCGTGGAACAGCACGGCGTCGCCGGGTTCGAGTGCCCATCCGAGCACGCGTGGTTGCTCGCCGCGTGCCCGTGCGGCATCGATGTCGGGCACCTCTTCCAGCGCGCCCTCGGGGAACCACTTCGCCTCATCTGCCATGAACGTGCGCGGCATCAGCCACGGTCCGAGGTGCGAACCGGCGAGCATCTCGAGCGACGTCGCCCGCGGCACGGCGTCGAGCGGCATCCACATCGACACGACTTGGCGTCCCTCGACGTCGTAGAACGGCTGGTCCTGGTGCCAAGGCGTGCGCTGGCGTGTCCCGGCCTCCTTGACGAGCAGATGGTCGTGGTAGAGCCGCACCGAGCCGGACCCGATGACTGCGCCGACGAGCGGCGCAACGTGGCGGGCGAGCTCGACGTAGGCGGGAAACCGCTGCCAGTTGCAGAAGTCCTCGACGAACCGGCCGGGATCGTCGCCGCCGCTCGC
>JALZNU010000298.1 GCA_030857495.1 Actinomycetota bacterium
GGGCTGCGCGGCGCACGACGCGGCACGGGCGGCCTCGGTCGGTCGGCGCCCGCCGTGTCGCGCTGGCTCGGCGACATCAGGCGATACTTCCCGACACCGGTGGTGCGGGTCATCCAGCGCGACGCCGTCGAGCGCCTCGAACTGCGCCGGCTGTTGCTCGAACCCGAGTTGTTGTCCACCGTCGAGGCCGACGTGTCACTCGTGGCGATGCTCGTCGAGCTCAACCAGATGCTGCCCGACGAAACCCGCGACACGGCGAGGACGGTCGTGCAGGCAGTCCTCGACGAGCTGCGCGAACGCTTCGAGGACCGCACCCGGTCGGCCGTCAGCGGCGCGCTGGCGAGAGGGACTCGCACGCGGCGTCCACGTGGCAGCGACATCGACTGGGCACGCACGATCCACGCCAATCTTCGGCACTGGCTGCCCGAACAGCGAACGCTCGTGCCCGAACGCCTCGTCGGTCACGGCCGTCACGCGCCGAGCCTCGCTCGTGACGTCGTCGTCGCCGTCGACCAGAGCGCATCGATGGCCGACAGCATCGTGTACGCCGCGCTCTACGGCGCCGTGCTCGCCGGCATCCCGTCGCTGCGGACCCACCTGCTCGCGTTCGACACCGCCGTCGCCGACCTGTCCGATCTCGCCGACGACCCCGTCGACGTGTTGTTCGGCGTGCAGCTCGGTGGCGGCACCGACATCGCCGTCGCGCTCGACGCCTGTCGGGAACGGGTCACGCGGCCCGCGGACACGGTGGTCGTGTTGATCTCGGATCTCTTCGACGGCGGCGATCGTGCGGGGATGCTGGCCCGTGCGGCGTCATTGACGTCGTCGGGGGTCACCCTCGTGGTCGTCCTCAGCCTGTCCGACGACGGCACGCCGGCCTACGACCACGTCAACGCGGAAGCGCTGCGCGGACTCGGCGCTGCGGTGTTCGCCTGCACACCCGACCGCTTCCCCGATCTGCTCGCCGCCGCGCTCGAGGGCGCCGACGCAGTTCAGCTCGCCGATCTCGCGAGCCACTGATCGGCGCCGGCGATCGCCGTCTCGATCGCGTGGCGCACGGCGGTGTCCTTGGCGATCAGGTCTGGCCGCTCGTCCTCGCCGCGCTGGGCGATGATGCCGCACACGCACGCCGCGGTGAAGCCGTAGACACCGCCCATCTTGAACAGCGTCCCCGCCTCCATCTCGAAGTTGAGGACGCCGAGCTCGTGGTACTCGTCGATGACTCCCCGCAGCCGGCGCAGCAGGTGCGGGTTGGCCGATGACTGCGAGCGCTCCTGGCCCTCGAAGAACGTGTCGGTGGACGCCATGACGCCGACGTGGTAGTCGATGCCTGCGGCGGCCGCGGCCTCGGCGAGCACGACCGTGAGGAATGGGTCGGCGACGGCCGGGTACTCGGGTGGCGCGATGTCGTTGGCGGCGCCCTGCATGGTGAGCGCGCCGGAGCCGATGACCACCGAGCCGATGCGCACGTGATCCTGGATCGAACCGCTCGTGCCGATGCGGATGATCGTGCGGATTCCGGCCTGCACGAGCTCGTTGACGACGATGCTCATCGACGGTGCGCCCATGCCGCTCGTGGCGCAGACGACCGGTCGGCCGCTCGGCAGCGCGGCGCAGTACGCGTCGAGGCCCCGGTTGCGGGCGAGCTCGACGCCACCGTCCAGGTGCTGCATGGCGATCGACTCGGAGCGTCCGGGGTCGCCCGACAGCAGCGCCAGCGACGTGCCGCCCGGCAAGTCCTCTGCCGAGAATCCGATGTGGTACAGCGTCGTCGGCTCGTCGTCACCCGCCGGTGTGCTCACGTCTGCTCGCCGCCACGTGTCTGCGTGCCGACCTTCAGCTCACGGAACGGCGACGTGGTGTCGATTCCCGGGTCCTTCGGCAGTCCGAGCACGCGCTCGCCGACGATGTTGCGCATCACCTCGTCGGTGCCGCCGGCGACGCGAGCGCCGGGGGTGCCGAGCACGAGTTGGTTCCATCCGAACGTGCCCCACTCTCCGGTGTCGGCTGTGAGCCGGGCGCCGAGGATGCCGGCGACGAAGTCGCCGATGCGGCGCATGTTCTCGGTGCCGGCGAGCTTGGCGATGCTGAGCTCGGGACCGGGGAGCTGCCCGGCGCGAATCTTGTCCATCGCGCGCTGGATCGTGTAGCGGTGGACGCGGGTGTGGATGACGAGGTCGGCGAGGCGCTGGCGCGTGATGGCGTCGTCGGCGAGCCCGAACGCTGCCGGCATGTGCATCACCTTGGCCATGATGTCGCCGCCGCTCATCCCGCCACCGCCGATGGCGGCGCGCTCGTTCATCAGCGTCGTGAGCGCCACGGTCCATCCCTGGTTGACATCGCCGAGCCGGTCCTCGTCGGGCACGCGCACCTCGTTGAAGAAGACCTCGTTGAAGCTCGCCCCTCCGGTCATCTGGCGCAGCGGCCGCACCTCGACGCCGGGAGAGTGCATGTCGACGATGAACCCGGTGAGCCCGCGGTGCTTCGGCAGCTCGGCGTCGGTTCGGGCGATCACCTCGCCGACGTCGCTGTACTGCGCGCCCGTGGTCCACACCTTCTGGCCGCTGACGACCCACTCGTCGCCGTCGCGCTCGGCCCTCGTCTGCAGGCTGGCAAGGTCGCTGCCTGATCCGGGCTCGGAGAACAGCTGACAGGCGACCACGTCGCCGCGGTAGAGCGGTGCGAGCAGACGCTGCTTCGCCGCGTCGCTCCCGTGGGCGAGGATCGTCGGCGCGACCATGCCGAGACCGATAGTGAAGAAGCTCTGGTTCGGCACCTGGTAGCCCGCCTCGAGCGAGTCGTACAGGCGCTGGTGGACGGCGCTGAGCCCGCGGCCGCCGAACTCGGGGGGCCCGGTGATCCAGCCGAGCCCGGCGTCGTCACGCGTCGCACGCCACGCCTTGGCGGCGTCGAGCATCGCTCGTTCGACGTCCTCGTCGCGCTCCTCGAACACGGCGACCGTGTCGGATCCCTCGCCCCAGACGAACTCCCGCCCCGGCGGTTTGGCGGTGGCGTTGGCCTCGAGGAAAGCGACGACCTCTGCGCCGAACTCGTCGAGGTCGGGTACGTCGCGTGTGGGAGCGTCGACCATC
>JALZNU010000299.1 GCA_030857495.1 Actinomycetota bacterium
ACCCTGGGACGTGAACTTGATCAGGCTGACGAACGTTGCCATGAGGAACCTCCTGTGTCCGATCACCAGCCAACGCCCCCAGCGCCGTCCTGTCAATGAGCCGGCACGCTGGAATCGGTTCCCGTTCGTCGTAGTGTCCTAATCTCTCCATGGATACGCACCGACATCCCCTCCACGGAGTAGCCAGGTTGCTGGCGTCGTCAAGGCGGTGACGGGTGTCCGTCGAACCGCCGATCCACCTGTCGCCTCCGGACCTGCGCGGCGGCGAGGCCGAAGCGCTGCTCGATGCGCTCGGGTCGGGCTGGGTGGCGCCGGTCGGACCGCAGCTCGACGCCTTCGAGACCGAGCTCGCCGCTGCCACCGGGACGTGTGGCGCCGTCGGGTTGACGAGCGGCACGGCTGCGCTTCACCTGGCGCTGTTGACCGCGGGCGTCGGTGCTGGTGACCACGTCTTCGTCTCGACGTTCACGTTCGTCGCATCTGCCAACGCCGTGCTGTACGTGGGGGCGACACCGGTCTTCGTCGACTCTGACGAGGCGAGCTGGTGCATCGACCCCGATCTGCTCGTCGATGAGCTCGAGCGCCGCCAGCGGACCGGCACGCTCCCCAGGGCTGTCGTGGTCACCGACCTCTACGGCCAGTGCGCCGAGTACGAGCGCTTCGCCCCGCGGTGCCGCGAGCTCGGCGTCGAGGTCGTGGAGGACGCCGCCGAGGCGCTCGGGGCGAGATCGGGCGGGCGCCCAGCCGGATCGCTCGGCGACATCGCTGCACTGAGCTTCAACGGCAACAAGCTCATCACCACGTCCGGCGGCGGTGCCGTCGTCGGTGACGATGAGGAGCGCCTTTCGCGCATCCGATACCTGGCCACGCAAGCCCGCCAACCGGTCGCCCACTACGAGCACACCGAGATGGGGTTCAACTACCGGCTGAGCAACGTGCTCGCCGCCCTCGGCAGTGCCCAGCTCGCCACGCTCGCCGACCGCATCGCCGACCGGACTGCGACGCGGGTGTGGTACGCCGAGCGCTTCGCCGGCGTCGACGGGGTCGACTTCATGCCGCAGCCTGCGGCGAGCAGCCCGAACCACTGGCTCACGTGCATCACCGTCGACGGCTCGCGGGCAGGCTTCTCGGCCACCGACCTGATGGCGGCCCTCGGTGCTGCCGGCATCGAGAGTCGTCCGCTGTGGAAGCCGATGCACCTGCAGCCGCAGTTCTCCGGCTCGGCGATGGTCGGCGGGGGCGTCTCGGACCGTCTGTTCTCGATGGGCGTGGCGCTGCCGAGCGCCCCGCGCCAGGACGGGTTCCACGACCGCATCGCCGCCGTGATCGACGGCGTCATCGCCGGCGCCGGCTGACGAGGCTGGCTCAGGCGGAACGCACAGCGCATCGCAGCGCGTCGCGGCGTTCGCGGAGCACGCCCTCGAGCCGGGCGCCGCCTGCGGTCTTGTGGTCGAACGAGCGCATCGAGTCGTCGATGCCGAGCGCGTGACGTCCGAACCGGTGCGGGTCCGTTCGCCCTGGAGCGTTCGCCCGGTTCGCGGCGAGCGCCGCCGATGCGAAGCGGCGGCGAACGGCGACCTCGGCGGCGGGCGATCCGGCCACGGCGTTGGGGTAGGCGAAGTGGTGACACGGCACGCCGAGGTGGTCCTCGATCAGGTGCCGTGACCGGTCGAGCTCGTCGGCTGCCTCGGCCGCCGTCACGCCAGCGAGGATGCGGTGGTGATGGGTGTGCGAGCCGACCGTCGCCAGCCCGGAACCAGTCAGCTCGGCGAGCCCGGTCCAGCTCACAGGCTTGCCGCCATGAGGGAGCGGGCGTGACTCCTCGACGAACACAGTCGATACGTAGAACACCGCCGGCAGCGAACGCTCGGCGAGGATCGGCAGCACGACGTCGGCCCAGTCGGAGGTCCCGTCGTCGAACGTCAGAACGATCGATGGCACCGACGTGGCACCGTCGTGCACCGCCGTGCTCGACACCGCCTGGAGTGCCTCGTCCAGTGTCACGACGCGATCGGCGATCCGATCGAGCTGATCGGCGAAGCGGTCGGCGGGAAGGTCGACCGGCGACGGGGTGCGACCTCCGACACGGTGGTAGATGAGGGCGACGAAGCCCGAACGCGCCCGGTGCCGCGCCAGCACGTCGACCGGACGTCCGAGCAGGTCGAGCGCGCGGCGGGCGGCGAGCCGAGACATCGGCGCCCCACGGTAGCGGCATCGGTGGGCGCGAAGCGTCTCTCGTATACTGCCCGCCGTGAATCCGGGCAAGGTCGTCGGCGGTCTTGCGGTGATCGGGCTCGGGGTGCTAATCGGCCTGTCGTTCCTGCCCGACGAGGAGACCGAAGTGCTCACCGACAACCCCGGCACGTTCATCGTCCCGAGCGCATCGTCGACCTCCACCTCGACGACGATCGAATCGACGACGTCCGAACCGTCACGCACGGCGCCGCCGGCGACCGAACCTCCGGACTCATCCGCGGCACCGCCGTCGTCCGACGTCACCACCGCGCCGCCCACGACGAGTGAACCGCCGACCACGAGTGAACCGCCGACCACGAGTGAACCACCGACCACCACCACGGGGCCGCCGGTCACGGTGCCCGCCGTGCTGCGCGGCGGCATCGCTCTGCGGTTGGTCAACGGTGGTGCCAGCGAGGGTGCGGCCCGGTTCGTCTCCGACGTCTTGCGCTACGGGGGGTTCTCACCGCTGGAGACGGCCGACGCCCCGGAGCCGCTTGACGCCCCCGGCGGGATCGTCGTCCATGCTCCCGGCAAGGAGAGCGAGGGCCAGACCGTACTGGAGGCGCTCGGATACTCGCCCGAACGCCTGCTGCCGGCGACCCGGCAGGACAGCAACTGGGCGACGTTCGGTGGCGGCCTCGACGTGCTGGTGATCCTCGGCGCGTCAGAATGACCGAATCCGCGCCCGACGGCCGACAGTCATCCCGGGTAGAATTTTTCCGACCCGCGGCGGAGAGGAAGCGTGAGTGGAACCGATCGAGTACGTGCGGGCGCTGCTTCGGCGGTGGCCGATCGTCGCCGTCGCTGCGCTCATCGGTGCAGCGTTCGCGTTCGTCGGCACCGACCCAGAG
>JALZNU010000300.1 GCA_030857495.1 Actinomycetota bacterium
GGCGACCGTGATCGCCTCCTCGTTGGCGGCGAGCGAGGCGGCACGCAGCGCAGCGCTCGTCGTCAGCTTCTCCTGCGTCGAGGCCAGAGCCGCATCGGTGGAACGGTTCGACTCCGCCGGTGACCGGCTACGCGACGAGAGCATCGGGTAGAGCGCATCGAGCGAGTCGCTGCCGGCGTGGGTCGTCGCCTCGTCCTCGAGGAACACGTGCACGAGCTCCCACAGCACGTGGTACGACAGCAGCGCTGCCTCCTTTGCCGAGGAGTTCTCGGTCGGCAGCGTGATCTCGTGCCGTGCATCCGGCGCCGGACGATCGCTGAGCGCGATGTCGACGGGCTTCTCGAGACGACTCCCGCCGTAGGCGATGCCGAGGAGGATGTCGTCGGCGGACGCCTTGTCGGCGCCGACGGCTGCCGGCAACGCCCGCTTGCCGACGATCACCGGGTGCAGGAACTCTACGGCGACGTGCTTCGCATCGGCGAGTGCGCGACCTTCCCCCGTGGCGAGCAGGCGTCCGCCGCGATCGAACGCTGCGGCGAGCTCGGTCGCCGCTGCCACGAGTGCGGATGCGGACAGGATGCTCCTCAACGTACCGGTCGACGTGGCGCGGCCCGCAGGTCGTGCTCGCTCATACCGAGGTTGCACGACGGGTGGTACGTTCCGACGCATGCACGAGCTGGCGCTGTGCGGCGCGATCGCCGACACGGTCAACCGTCACGCCGAAGGGCAGCGGGTCCAGCGCGTCGAGGTCCGCATCGGCCATTTCCGCCAGGTCGTGCCCGACTCGCTGCTGTTCTCGTGGGAGCTGCTCACCGACGGCACGCCACTGGAAGGGTGCGAGCTCGTGATCGACCATGTACCGGCCGTGATCCGCGGCGCGGCGTGCGAGCACGAGACGACGCTCGACATGCCGATCATGCTGTGCGCAGCGTGCGAGAGCAGCGACGTCACGATCGTCTCCGGCGAGGAGTTCCTCGTGTCATCAATCGAGCGAACGAAAAGAGGCCTGCTGATGGGCAGGTTCCACGCCCACCCCGACGGCACGTGGCACACCCACGAGCACGAGCACGAGCACAAGCACGAGCACGATGATGGCGGGCACGAGCACGGGGACCACGGGCACGAAGCCCGCGGCGTCGGTGACCGCACCGGTTACGAAACCGGTCGTGAGCGCGTCGCCGTGCTGGAGACGATCCTCGCCGAGAACGACCGCACCGCAGAGCGCAACCGGGCTGATTTCGCCAACGCCGGTGTCACGACGGTGAACCTGAGTCGTCACCCGGCGCCGGCAAGACGACGCTACTGAAGCGCACGATCACGACGCTCGGCGAGACGCTGCGGATCGGTGCGCTCGAGGGTGACATCGCCACCAGCCTCGACGCCGCTCGTCAACACGCAGGCGAACATCCGCGCCGTCAACCCGACGGCGCGCACCATCCACCTCAGCGCCACCACGGGCGAGGGCGTCGACGAGTGGTGCGACTGGCTGATCGAAACACAGAAGGCCCACTGATTCTCATCGCGATCGCACGCCAGAACTGACGTCAGATCGCGATGAGAATTCGGCGGGGACGGATCAGTCGCGCAGGTCGACGACCACAGGTGCATGATCGCTCGGCAACTTGCCCTTGCGGGCGTTGCGGTCGATGATCGCCCACTCCACGCGCTCGGCCACCGGCAACGTGGCGAGCACGAGATCGATGCGCATGCCGCGGCCCTCGTGGAAGTCGCCGCGGCGGTAGTCCCACCACGAGTAGACGTTGCCCGTGCCGACGTGGTCGCGCACGAGGTCGTGCATGCCCCAGTCGCCGAACGCGGTGATGCGCTGGCGCTCGGGCTCGCTCGTGTGGGTCGCGTCGACGAACTTGCCGGGGTCGTAGACGTCGTCGTCGTACGGCGCGATGTTGAAGTCGCCGGCGATGACCATCGGATCATCGGCACTTCCACCGTCGGACAGCTGACCGGCGAGCCGGTCGAGCCATTGCAGCTTGTACTGGTAGTGCTCGTGATCGAGCGCCCTGCCGTTGGGGACATAGACGCTCGTCACCCGGATGCCGCCACACGTGGCTGCGACGACGCGCGCATCGACGTCGGGTTCGCCGCCGTCGGCGAAGTTGGCGACGGGGTCGTCGAGGCCGACCTTGGACAGGATCGCCACGCCGTTCCACTGACCCTGGCCGTGGTGGACACTGTCGTAACCGAGGGCGCTGAACGACATCGCCGGCCACGCTGCGTCGGCGAGCTTCGTCTCCTGCAGGCAGACGATGTCGGGCTCGACCTGCGCCAGCCACTCCTCGACGCGCTCCTGGCGGACCTTGAGCGAGTTGACGTTCCACGTCGCGAGGCGGATCACGAGGCACCGTCCTGCGAGGTGGGCGTCGCCGCCGATCTCGGCGTCGCTGCCCGCTTGGACGTCGGCCGCTTGGCGGTCGATCGCTTCACCGCGGGCGTGCCGGTGGTGGACGTGGTCGCCGGCGGCGCGTTCGCGGCGGCCTTCTTCGTCGTCCTCACCGCCTTCGTCGCAGTTGCCGTGGGGGTGCTGGCAGTCGACCGTTTCGCCGTCGACTTCGTCGCCGCTGACTTCTTCCCCGCTGCCTGCTTCGCCGCTGTCGTCTTCTCCGCTGTCTTCTTCGCTGCTGTCTTCTTCTCCGCTGTCTTCCTTGTCGAGGGCGCCGCCGCCTTCTTCGTCGTGGCCGAAGACGCCTTCTTGGTCGCAGCGGTGGTCTTCGCCGCGGCCTTCTTCGTCGACGCGGCGCGTTTTCTTGCCGGCTTCTTGTCGGCGACGGCCTCGACGGGGAGCGGCTCGGGGAGATCCAGCGACGCCGCCATCGCCGGGAAGGCGAGGTCGATGCTGCGCCGTGCCGGCGAGAAGCTGGCGACGACCAACGTGATGGCATCGCCGACCGCCATCGCCTTGCGTGCGCTGCGTGGCGGCGGGTCCGAGATCAGCTGCAGCGGGACGTAACCGCGCACATCCTCGATCGTGACGTACGCGCCGTGGGACGAGTACGACTCGACGACGGCGTTGACGCTCGTGCCGAGCGGATGGTGCTCGACGAACTCGATGAACGGCAGCAGC
>JALZNU010000301.1 GCA_030857495.1 Actinomycetota bacterium
CCTGACCCTCGACGCCGTAGCCGGCAACGGCCTGGCTGACGGCCACGCCGCTCAGACCGCTGTTGCGAGCCGTCAGCGCGGCGCCGACCGTGCCCGAGTGGTACACGGCCCGGCCGACGTTGTTGCCAGGGTTGATGCCGGCGACAACGAGATCGAACGGGCCGTCGAACACCCCGAGCCTGGCAAAGAAGACGCACAGCGCCGGGGCGCCCGTCACGGCCCATGCCTCGTCGATCCCGTCGAGCTCGACGCGACTGATCTCGGGCTTCATGTCCTGGAGCGAGCCGATCGCGGCGCCCGCCCCGGAGAACTCACGGTCCGGTGCGACGACCACGACTTCGCCATGCGCACGCATCGCCCGGGCGAGCACGTGCAGGCCGACCGAGTCGATGCCGTCGTCGTTGGTCACCAGCAGTCGCATCGGGGAGGTCAGACCGCTCCCGGGGCGTCGTCGACGCCGATCTGACGATGGTGTCGGATGACCTCTTCGACGATGAATCGCAGGAACTTCTCCGAGAAGACCGGATCGAGCCCCGCTTCGACCGCCATCTGGCGCAGCCGCGCCACCTGCTCGGCCTCGCGTGCGGGGTCCGACGGCGCGAGCCCCACCTGCGCCTTGTACCTGCCGACGGCCTGGGTGATCTTGAACCGCTCGGCGAGCATGTGGACGAGCGCGGCGTCGATGTTGTCGATGCTCGCCCGGTAGTCGTCGAGACGGTCGTCGTGCGCGTCCTCGCTTCGCTCGCTCACTGGTGCACCAGGGCTCCGTGAGGGCAGCCACCGGAGGCCGACATGATGGTGCACCTGTGAGCGCTGCGCGCGTTGCCGATGATTCGCTCGCTTCGCTCGCTCATCGCTCGCGACGCTCCATCGTGCCGATGGGTTCGGAACGACGGATGTAGCCGAGAATCGGTGAGGCCACGACGTGCGCGCGTGCACCCTGGGGGACCGCCGTGCGCTCGTTGGCCAGCCAGGCCGTGACGACCGGGCTCGAGCCGTCGTCGACGGCGACGTAGAGGGCGTAGCGGTCGCGACGGAAGAAGCGTCCGAGCAACCCGGGCAGCGGGACGATGCGCTCGGGACGGCGGGCACGCACGACGAGGCCCCTGCGCTCGACCGACAGCACGGAGTCGACGAGCCCGGCGAGCGCCGTCCACGCCGCGATCACGAGGGGGATCGTGACGATCGCGGCCGCCACCAGTCCGGCGTCGCGGATCAGCTCTGCCTGGTCGGGGAAGTCTTCTGCCAGCGATTCGAGCGCCTCACCACGGGCGACGCGCAGCAAGAAGCGCTGCAGGATCCACGAACCCACCAGGATTGCCAGCCCGACGACGAACACAAAGGCCGGATGCCGCCCGTACGCCGGCCGGATCGGGTAGCGCACGCGGACGACCCGCCAGATACCGGTGGCGCTGCTCCATGCGTGGTGGTTGTCCTCGGGGACGACGGGCACCTCGGTGCTCGCCGCCTCGGCAAGGCCCATCGCCGCGGCGTAGGCGAGGCGGCGGTCGTCGTCTCGCGAGTACAGCGCCGAACGGTTGCCGATCTCGTCGCGCTCGAGCCCGAGCCGCACTCGCAACCAGAGCTGGGCGCGTTCGAGACCGGCCGTCGTCGGCCGCTGGGCGTTCGAGAGTGCGGCGCCGGCGATGCGGATCAGCAGCGCGACGAGCACGACGAGCAGCACCGCCGACATCGAGCGCGAGAACAGCGACCGGTCGACCGTCGTGTCCTCACCACCTTGGGCCGAGAGCCACCACAGCACTGCCGAGACCGTCCACGCCACCACGGGTCCGGCGAGCGCCACGAGATCCCAGCGGCGAGTGCTGTAGCCCGATTCGAACGCCGCACGGGCGACGGCTCGCTGGAACCGCCGCCACCAGCGGCGCGAGATGCGCAGGCCGGAGACCTCGATCCCGGCGCCGCTGACACCGCTCACCGTGCCCGCCGTGATGCGGTGGAAGTGGTTCAGCACCTGTTGCTCGTAGGGAGCCAGCGCGTCGCCGGCGACGCCGCGATGGCTCGTGATGACCGCGACGTCGTCGCCGAGGTCTTCGATGGACAGCCAATCGCGAGCCGCAAGGTCGAGCGCGGTGGCCACGGCAGCGTGCGGGGTGACGACGAAACCCGTGGTCAGCATGCTCGCGACGGCGGGGGAGTCGTCCGGCATCCGCCACGTGGCCTCGTGCACCTCGAGTGCCGGGGGTTCGCTGTGGCGCGCCGTGATGTCGAACACCACCATCCCGAACGCCAGCGCCAGGGCACAGATCACGAGGCCCGACGTGCTGGGGTCGGTGAAGAACGCGAGGAGCCCGATCACGACTGCGACATCATGTCATGCAGAGGGTGCGCCTCCGAGGTCCCCTGTGCCCCGCATCCAGGGGAGCCGCGTGGGGATCTCGACGCCGTGCTCGTCGAACAGCTCCTTGACACGCTGCCTGAGCGCTCGCTGGACGACGAGCTGCGAGCCCGGCGTCGTCTTCACGATCACCCTGATGGTCAGGCTGTCGGTGGCGAACGCCTCGACGCCCAACACCTCGGGTGGTTCGAGGATCAACGCCGAGAGATCCGGCGCAGCGGCGACCTCTGTCGCAGCCGTCTCGATGAATCGTGTGACCTCGGCGAGGTCGGAACCGTGGGCGACAGGGACGTCGATCACCGCTATCGCCCAGCTCTGCGAGCGGTTCCCGACACGCATCACGACGCCGTTGGGTACGTGCCACACGGTGCCGTCAGGCCCGCGCACCACGGTCGCCCGCAACGACACCCGCTCGACGGCGCCCTGCGCCTCGCCGAGGTCGACGATGTCGCCGATGCCGAACTGGTCCTCGATGAGGATGAACAGCCCGGCGAGGCAGTCCTTGACGAGGCTCTGCGCGCCGAATCCCAGCGCCACACCGGCGATGCCGGCGCCGGCGATGATCGGCGCGAGGTCGATGTCGACCTCTCCGAGCACGAGCAACAGCGCCACCGTCCACAGCACGACGGTGGCGCTGGAACCGAGGACGGTGGAGATCGCCGTCGCCCTCGCGTGGCGGCGCGGGTCGCGCAGCAGGACGTCGAGATCCGG
>JALZNU010000053.1 GCA_030857495.1 Actinomycetota bacterium
AACGGTCCGATCCGTGTCGCCCTTCCCGACGGCTACCTCGACGACGTCGACTCACTCGTTGCGCCAGAGGAGTCCGACGTCATGGCATTGTCGGGTGGCTGAGCGCATGCGAGGCCACCGCCGGAGCGCGACCGCCAGGGAGCCGGCGGCGGATGGGGTGTGGGGGCGCATGCCCCCACGGTGGGGTGGCTGAGCGCGGTGCGTCTCGTTCTCGCGTCGGGGTCACCTCGGCGCGCCCGGTTGCTGTCGGAGGCGGGCGTGGAGTTCGACGTCGCGGCGAGCGACGTCGACGAGACGCCGCTGCCCGATGAACCCCCCGCGGAGTACGTCGGTCGCGTGGCGCTCGCAAAGGCAAGCGTGCCGGCGCTCGACGATGACATCGTGGTGCTCGCCGCCGACACCGCCGTGATCGTCGACTCGACGATCCTCGGCAAGCCACATGACGCGGCGCGCGCCACGGCGATGCTCGAGCTGCTGTCGGGGCGGTGGCACGAGGTGATGACCGTCGTCGTCGTGCGCTGGCGCGGGTTCGGCGGTGAGCACGTCCTCGAACGGTTGGTGACCACCGCCGTCGAGATCGAGACGCTCGACCCCGACCGCATCGCGGCGTACGTCGCCACCGGCGAGCCGTTCGACAAGGCAGGCGCCTACGCGATCCAAGAGCGCGGCGCGGAACTGGTCGCCGGGGTGCGCGGCAGCCGCAGCAACGTCGTCGGGCTGCCGGTCGACGAGACGCTCGCCCTGCTCGACGAGGTGCCCGGCTGGCGGACCGACGGCACTCTGGCATGATCTCGCAGTGGTGAGGGACGCGCCGAGCGAGTCTGATCGTGAGTACAACGCCCGCCGGCGCCTGATCGACGTCAGCCTCGGCGTCGTCGAGGACGTCATCTACATCGGGATCTCGCTGCTGCTCGTGTCGGCGGCGGCCGTGCTGCTGTGGTTGTCGGGCGAACGCCTGCTCGACGTCTTCGACGACGGCAGCGAGGCGCCCGTCGTCGACACCCTCGACACGCTGCTGCTGCTGTTCATCGTCGTCGAGCTGCTGTCCGCCGTGCGCGTCACGATCACGAAGCGCGAGCTCCTCGCCGAGCCGTTCCTGCTCGTCGGCATCATCGCCTCGATCAAGGAGATCGTCGTGCTGTCCGTGCAGGCCGCCGACGCGGTCGGCACCGGCGGCAAGTTCCGTGACCAGATGTGGGAGATCGGCGTGCTGGGCGGCGTCGTGCTCGTGCTCGGCGTGACGGCGTGGCTGCTGCGGCTGAAAGAGCGCGAGCCCGACGAGGCGTCGGACGACGACGCCGAGCACAGCGGCGTCGCTGGTTAGCACTCTCGGGGTCCGGTTGCCAACGACGGGTCGCGTCGCCTAACCTGGCACTCGCGCCGGTCGAGTGCTAACGAAGCCGGACGGTCGCATCATTGCAACCCGTGAGAGAGCCAACGGAGGCCCACCCCATGAACCTGAAGCCGCTGGAAGATCGCATCGTCGTGAAGCCCAATGAGGCCGAGCAGACGACAGCATCTGGCCTGGTCATCCCCGACACCGCCAAAGAGAAGCCGCAGCAGGGCGAGGTCCTCGCCGTCGGTGGCGGCAAGCGGTCCGAGCAGACCGGTGAGATCATCCCCGTCGACGTCAAGGTCGGCGACACCGTCCTGTATTCCAAGTACGGCGGCACCGAGGTGACGGTCGACGGCGACGAGGTCCTCGTCCTGTCGGCTCGCGACGTACTCGCCATCGTCGAGAACTGAGCCCGAACATGGTCAAGATCCTGAAGTACGACGATGAGGCGCGTCGCGCCCTCGAGGCGGGCGTCAACAAGCTCGCCGACACCGTCAAGGTGACGCTCGGCCCGAAGGGCCGCAACGTCGTCCTCGACAAGAAGTTCGGTGCACCCACCATCACCAACGACGGTGTGTCCATCGCCAAGGAGGTCGAGCTCGACGACCCCTTCGAGAACATGGGCGCGCAGCTCGTGAAAGAGGTCGCCACCAAGACCAACGACGTCGCCGGTGACGGCACGACGACGGCCACGGTGCTCGCCCAGGCAATGGTCACCCACGGCATGCGCAACGTCGCAGCCGGTGCCAACCCGATGGGGCTCAAGCGGGGTATCGAAAAGGCCGTCGCCGCTGCGGTCGACGCAATCGCCGACCAGGCGCAGGAGATCGACGAGAAGACCGAGATCGCCCACGTCGCCACCAACTCGGCCGCCGATCCGTCGGTCGGCCAGGTCATCGCCGAGGCGATCGACAAGGTCGGCAAGGACGGCGTCGTCACGGTGGAGGAATCCAACACGTTCGGCACCGAGCTCGAGTTCACCGAGGGGATGCAGTTCGACAAGGGCTACCTGTCGCCCTACTTCGTCACCGATGCCGAGCGGCAAGAGGTCGTGCTCGACGAGCCGTACCTGCTGTTCCACGGCGGCAAGATCTCGACCGTGCAGTCGCTGCTGCCGTCGCTCGAGGCCGTCATGAAGTCCGGCAAGCCGCTCGTGATCGTCGCCGAGGACGTCGAGGGCGAGGCCCTTGCGACGCTCGTCGTCAACAAGATCCGCGGCACGTTCAACGCCGCCGCCGTCAAGGCGCCGGGGTTCGGCGATCGCCGCAAGGCGATGCTGCAGGACATGGCGTCGCTCACGGGCGGCCAGGTCATCACCGAGGACGTCGGGCTCAAGCTCGAGAACGTCACGCTCGATCTGCTCGGCACGGCCAAGCGCGTCATCATCACGAAGGACGAGACCACCATCGTCGACGGTGGCGGCGACAGCGCCGACGTGCAGGGCCGCATCAGCCAGATCAAGACGGAGATCGACAACACCGACTCCGACTGGGACCGCGAGAAGCTGCAAGAGCGCCTCGCCAAGCTGGCCGGCGGCGTCGCCGTCATCAAGGTCGGCGCGGCCACCGAGGTCGAGCTGAAAGAGCGCAAGCACCGCATCGAAGATGCCGTGTCGGCAACCAGGGCAGCCATCGAGGAAGGTGTCGTCGCCGGTGGCGGTACGGCGCTCATCCGGGCTCGTGACGCCGTGCGCGGCGTCGTCGACTCGCTGTCGGGTGACGAGGCCACTGGCGCTCGCACCGTGTGGGAAGCGCTCGTCGCGCCCACGCGCCTCATCGCCGAGAACGCTGGCCACGAGGGTTCGGTCGTCGTCCAGCAGGTCGAGTCCGAGACGGGCTCGATGGGCTTCAATGCCGCGACCGGCGTGATGAGCGATCTCCTCAAGGAAGGCATCATCGACCCCGCCAAGGTGACGCGAGCTGCGCTGCAGAACGCGGCGTCCATCGCCGCCATGGTGCTGACGACGGAGTGCCTCGTTGCCGACAAGCCCGAGCCCGAGCCGGCGATGCCCGCCGGTGGCGGCGGTATGGGTGGCATGCCGGGGATGATGTAGACATCACGTCGTGAAATTCCGAGAAGGGGCGTCGTGGCCCGGTTCCGACCGGGCGCGGCGCCCCTTCTGGCTTCATCAGCTGGCTGAGTACCTCATCGGCGGAATGCTCGTCGCCTCCGGGATGCAGAGCCCGTCGCCCGTCGTGCCGGCGGCGATCGGTGTTGCCATCGTGCTCAACGCCGCCTTCGTCAAGGGCCCGCTGAGCGCGTTCGCCGTGGTGGGCCGCCGGATCCACCGTCTGATCGACCCGGTGCTGATCGTCGTCGCGCTGCTCGCTGCCGTCGTCCCGTGGTTCGACATCGACGGCGGCACCCGCTCGGTGCTCGCCGGCATCGCCGTCGTCTACGGGTTCGTGTGGTGGTACAGCAGCTTCGAGACCGCTGCGCCGAGGGCGGCGGGTGGGCCCCGCGGCGACGTCGGGCGATCCGCCGGCCGAGTGGCGGCCAAGGGCATCAACGCCTGGCGCAGCCGCAAGCGCTGAAGGGGCGGTACCCTCGCCCGCATGTCGTTCGAGCGGCCAGTACCCGACCTCGTCAAGCTCGTCGCCGCGTGGGAGGAGTTCGAGGCAGGTGAGGAGGCACCCGGCAAAGTGCTCGCCAATCTGAAGACGGCAGGCCTCGCCGAGATCCTCGCGCAGCTGGTCGAGAGCGGCTGGACGCCGTCAGCGGCATCGACGAACTGACATCACGCCCGGCGGGGCACGACATGGCGACGCCGCTGGTCGTCGACGTGCGACGGGTCGTCTCGCCGATCACGACGACCGCTCCCATCGAGCCGACGTTCCAGGGCACCCGCGTGGCGGCGGTACTCGTCGCGCTCGCCGACGGCGCTCACGGTGCCGAGGTGCTGCTCACGCGGCGATCGATGCTCGTCGGGTCGCACAAGGGCCAGGTGTCGTTCCCCGGAGGGCGCGTCGACGAGGGAGAGCGCGTCGTCGACGCGGCCGTGCGCGAAGCGCACGAGGAGGTCGGTCTCGATCGTGAGCTACCAGAGCCGTTCGGTGAGTTGTCGCACGTGTTCACCGACGTGAGCAACAGCTACATCGTGCCCGTCGTCGCTGCGGTGACGTCGCCGCTCCCGCTGCAACCGACGAGCACCGAGGTGACACGGGCGTTCTGGGTTCCGCTCGCTGCGTTCGCCAGCCCCGGCGTCCACCGCGTCGAATGGTGGACGCGCGGTGGGCGGAGCCACGAAATGCACTTCTACGACGTAGCCGGCGAGAACGTGTGGGGGCTCACCGCAACGATCATCACCGAGCTTCTGGCACTGCTGACGCCGACTCCTCACGCCGGTTGAGCGTCGGGGAGCCCGATCGCCGAGACTCGCAGCGATGAGCGAACCGATCTCACACGACGACCGCACCCGTACTGCCGTCAGCGACACCGCGCGCTACGTCGAGCAGTGGCTGGCGTTGCACCAGCGGCTCGACCGCGTTCCTGGAGTCCAGCTCGCGATCCTCCATGGCGACGACATCGTGGCGTCGCGTGCGTTCGGAGCCGCCGACCTGACGTCGGGCGAACCACTCACCATCGACGACCGCTTCCGCATCGCCTCGCACTCGAAGACGTTCACGGCCACGGCGATCCACGTGCTCGCGGAACGCGGCGAGCTGCGACTCGACGATCGCGTCGCCAGCCTGGTGAGCGATCTCGACGGCACGCCGATCGGCGAGGTGACACTGAGGGAGCTGCTGGGTCACGGCGGTGGCGTCGTGCGAGACGGGTGGCGTGCCGACCACTGGCAGCTCTCGTACGCGTTCCCCGACACGGCGAGGCTCGTCGAGCTGGCGAGCGATCGCGCCGACGTCCTGGCGCGCAACGACCGGTTCAAGTACTCGAACGTCGGGTACTCGGTGCTCGGTCTCGTCGTCGAGGCCGTGACGGGCGAGGCGTACGCCGCGCACGTGCAGCGCGAGCTGCTCGACCCGCTGGGGCTGTGTGCGACCACGGCTGACCTCGATCCACAGGATTCGTCGGCGACGGCTGCGATGGCGACGGGACACAGCGCGATCGCCTTCGACGACGCCCGCATCCCCATCGATCACATCGCGACCGGAGCGATGGCCCCGGCGACGGGCTTCGTGTCGACGGCGAGCGACGTCGTGCGATGGGCTGCCGCCCACTTCTTCGGCGACGAACGGATCCTGAGCGACGACTCCAAGCGCGTCATGCAGCGGACGGAGTGGCAGGTCGCGGGCAGTGCCGGATCGGAGTACACGCTCGGGTTCGGCGTGACGAAGATCAACGATCGGCGACTGCTCGGGCACGGAGGAGGTTTCCCCGGGCACATCACCCACACGCTCTTCGACCCCCACGAGCGGATCGCCGCCTCTGTGCTCACGAATGCCATCGACGGTCCGGCGCAGATGTACGTCGCGACGGTGTTCCGCTTGATCGACCTCGCGCTCGGGGCGGCGGCATCGGAGACACCGGCGGTGGCGCCCGACGTGGCGTCCCGGTTCACGGGACGGTTCGCCAACCTGTGGGGCGTGAGTGACGTCGTCGAGCTCGGTGGACGGCTGCACCTGCTCGATCCGACCGTCGGCGACCCCACCGCCGACCCGATCCGCCTCGACGTCGCCGACGAGCACACGACGCTGCGGATCACGGACTCGCCGGGCTACGCAGCACCGGGGGAGGAGCTCGTGTACACGCGTGACGACGACGGAGCGGTGCGCGAGGTGCGCGGCGCCGGCGGCGTCACGATGTACCCGCACGACCCGTTTGTCGCCGCACTCGCACGGGCCGACCGCGCTCGCGTTGGCGCCCCGGTCGTCCCCGCCGAGGACTGACTGCGATCTAGGGCGCGAGCTGTTGCAGCAGGCGCCAGGCGGCGTCGACGTGGTGGCGCGTCGTGGTTGCCGTGCCGATGGAGAAGCGCAGTGCAGTGCGGCCGTCGAGCACGGTGCGCGTGAACAGTGCCTCGCCCGTCGCGTTCGCCGCCTCGATCAGCGCGTCCGTCGCGCTGTCGCCGGCGCGCAGGCGGACGCATACCATGTTGAGGGGATGGGGCGCGACGACCTCGAACCGTTCGTCGCGACGCGCCTCATCCGCCAACCACTGGGCCCAGCCGACGTGGTCGCGGATCATCGAGATCGTGCCGTCGACACCGTCGAGCCGCAGCGCGAACCACAGCTTCAAGGCACGGAAGCGGCGGCCGAGTGGGATCTGCCAGTCGCGGTAGTCGATCGCCGCAGCGGCGTCGCCCGCCCCGGAGCGCAGGTACTCGGGCAGGATGCTGAGTGCGCCGAGCAGCGCCGCCCGGTCGACCGTCCAGTACAGGTCGCAGTCGAAGTTCACACCCATCCACTTGTGCGCGTTCGTGCAGTAGCTGTCGGCATGGTCGAGGCCGGCGTTGACCCAACGCAGCTCGGGCGCGAGCGCGCCGATGCCGCTCATCGCAGCGTCGACGTGCAGCCAGATCCCGTGTCGAGCGCACGTGGCCGCGAGTTCGAGGGTCGGATCGAAGGCCATCGACGACGTCGTGCCGTGCGTCGAGCACACGAAGCAGGGCACGAGCCCGTCGGCCAGGTCGGCACTCACGGCATCGGCGAACGCCTCGGGACGCATCGCAAACGCCTCGTCGTGATCGACGATGCGCTGGCGGCTCTCGCCGATGCCGGCGATGCGCAATCCCTTAGTGATGCTCGAGTGGGTCTGGGCGGTGAGGTAGGCGACGAGGCGCGACGTGTCGCCGTCGGCGTTGACGGCGCCGCGCGTCGACCGCCACCGTGCCGAGAGGATCGCCACGAGGGTCGCCTCGCTGGCCGATCCCTGGATCACGCCGCCACCGTCGCCGCCGGACGCGAAGCGAGTCGGGAGGTCGAGCAGCTCGCCCATCCAGTCGAGCATGAGCGTCTCCATCTCCGTCGCAGCCGGTGAGGTCGCCCAGCTCATGCCGTTGACGTTGAGGCCGGCGGTGAGCAGATCGCCGAGCACGGAGGCGTAGCTCGCGTTGGAGGGGAAGTAGGCGAAGAACGAGGGGTGGAGCCAGTTCGTCGTGCCGCGCAACACGATCTCATCGACGTCGGCCAGCACGTCGCCGAACTCGACGACCGACGACGGCGGGTGGGCCGGCAGCATCGCCCGGATCTCGCCGGGCGCGACGTCGGGACTGACACGCCGCTCGGCGAGTCGTTCGCGGTAGTCGGCGATCCACTCGACCAGCTCGTGCCCAGCGGCGCGGAACTCGTCGGGTGTCACCGCCGGACCGCTCTGGTGATACGCCAACCGATGACGGTGAGGGCGGCCACGATGACGCCGAACAGCGCCGCCTGGCGCCAACCGCCCCGGCGTTCGCTGCCGCAGTCGGGGCGCGGCAGGAGGTTCACGCAGTCGTCGAACTGCTCGCTCTCGAGGTACTGCTCGTCGAGTCCCCGGCCGTCGTCGCTCGTCGGGATCGGAACCGTGTCGGGCGGATCGGGTTGGGCCGTGGCATCGCCGGCCACCGCCGGCGCCAGCAGTGACGCGAGCACGAGGATGACTCCTCCCATCGCACGACCGATCCTCACGCTGTCATCGTCGCACCACGGCGCGTGCCTCTACCATTCACGTCTTGACCGATCTCCACCGACCCGTCCTCGTCGTCGACTTCGGTGCCCAGTACGCGCAGCTCATCGCCCGCCGTGTGCGCGAGCTGAACGTGTTCTCCGAGATCGTCCGCAGCGACGTCTCGGCGGCCGATGCGGCGGCACGGGATCCGCTGGCGATCGTGCTCTCGGGCGGGCCGAAGAGCGTCCACGTCGACGGCGCGCCGCGACTCGATCCGGCGATCTACGACCTCGGCGTGCCGATCCTCGGCATCTGCTACGGCGCCCAGCTCATCGCCCATCAGCTCGGCGGCCTCGTCGATCACTCGTCGCGGGGCGAGTACGGCAGGTCGATGCTCACCCGGACGGGGCCCTCGTCCGTTCTCGACCCCGAGGCGCCCGAGTCGCATCCCGTGTGGATGAGCCACTTCGACGCCATCACGGAGGTGCCGGACGGGTTCGTCGCGACGGGATCGACCCCGGACGCGCCGGTTGCGGTGTTGGAGCACGAGGAGCGCCGCATCTACGGGCTCCAGTTCCATCCCGAAGTCGTCCACTCGCCGTACGGCATGGGCGCGCTGCGCCGCTTCCTCCACGGCTGCGCAGGGATCGCTCCAGACTGGACGATGGGCTCGGTGATCGACGAGCAGGTCGCCCAGATCCGCGACACCGTCGGCGAGTCGCGGGTGATCTGCGCACTGTCGGGGGGCGTCGACTCGTCGGTCGCTGCGGCGCTCGTCCACCGGGCCATCGGTCACCAGCTGACGTGCGTCTACGTCGACACCGGACTGATGCGCCATGGCGAGTCCGATCAGGTCGCCGAGACGTTCCGGCGCAACATGGGCATCGAGCTGATACACGCTGACGCCGCCGACCGGTTCTTCGACGCTCTCGCCGGCGTCGTCGATCCGGAGGAGAAGCGCAAAGTCATCGGCGAGCAGTTCATCCGTGTGTTCGAGCAGCACACCGGCGGGCTCACCGAGGCCGAGTTCCTCGTGCAGGGCACGCTCTACCCGGACCTCATCG
>JALZNU010000302.1 GCA_030857495.1 Actinomycetota bacterium
GGTACCACCATCCGACGACACCGGCAATCAGCACGGCGACGAGCAACAGCGAGAGCCCGGTGTACACCGCCCACTTCAGCGGGCGCGCCTCGCGACGGAGTGGCTCGACGACACCGACGATCTCGGCCTGGTCCCACTCGTCACCGCGCCAATCAGCGATGTCAGGGTCGATGACGTGCTCTTCGGCGTCGAGCCGCTTCACGGCCGTGGCGCCTCTGCATCACTGGCGCCGCTGTCGCTGCGCCGGGCGCCGCTGCGGCGGGTGTCGAGCCATGACTGCAGGATCACCGCAGCCGCCACCTTGTCGACGACGGCTCGCCGCTTGCGGCCGTCGAGACCCGCTTCGCGCAGTGTTCGCTCCGCCGTCACGGTGCTCAGGCGCTCGTCGTGGGTCACCACCGGCACCCCGACCACGCTACCGATCGCTTGCGCCTCGGACAGGGCACCCTTGGCCGCCGCCCCGTGCCCACCGTTCATCGACAGCGGCAACCCGACGACCACGATCTCGGCCTCTTCCTCACGGACGAGGGCGGCGATGCGCCGATGGTCCTGCTCGCGCGAGCCGCTCCGCTCGAGGACGGTGCGCGCCGACGCCACCGTGCCACTGCGGTCGCTCACGGCGACCCCGATGCGACGGCGCCCGAGATCGAGGCACAGCGCGCGTACGGGGTCGGCCAGTTGCTCGGGACCGGTCACCGTGCGCCGGCGCCCGCCGCCTCCCGGGCGACGTCGAGCGCCTCGTCGAGGCGCGACGGGTCCTTGCCGCCGGCCGTGGCGACATCGCCCTTGCCGCCGCCACCACCACCGACCAGCTTGGCAGCGTCCCGCAGCAGGTCCGCTGCAACCAGGCCCGTCTCGGGCGCAACGGCGGCCGCGAGCGCGACGCCACCCGTGTCGGTCGCGCCGGCGAGCACCACGACGGTGACCGAGGGCTGCTGGCGGACAGCGATCGCGAGCTCACGCAGGTCGCCCGTCGACATGCCGTCGAGCCGCGAGACCACGACGCCGTCGAGCGCGGCCGTGGCGAGCTCGCCGGCGCGGGCACGCGCGGACTGCGATCGCAGCTGGCGCAGCTCGTCCTGAGCCGCCCGCAGCTCGTCGAGCTTGCGCTGCAGACCGACGAGAACATCGTCGACACCGGTACCGACGAGACGCGCGGCGTCGCTCAGCAGCTGCTCGTCGCGCTGCAGCAGCGCGACGCTGTTGGTGCCGGTGACGGCCTCGATGCGGCGCAGGTTGGAGCCGATGGAGGATTCAGCGACGATCTTGATGGTGCCGATGTCGCCCGTGGCACGCACGTGCGTCCCACCGCACAGCTCGACCGAGTGCCCGGCCTCGAGCACGCGCACGATCTCCCCGTACTTGTCACCGAAGAACGCGATCGCACCGATGCGCTCGGCCTCCTCCATCGTCGTCTCGAAGATCCGCGTCGGCGTATTGGCGAGCGTCTCGGCGTTGGCAATTCGTTCGATCTCGAGGATCTCGGCGTCGCTCACGGCCTCGTAGTGCGAGAAGTCGAAGCGCAGGCGTTCGGGACCGACGAGCGAGCCGGCCTGCTTGACGTGGTCGCCGAGCACCGCCCGCAGCGCGTAGTGCACGAGGTGCGTGCCCGTGTGGTTGCGCCGGATGGCGTCGCGCCGTTCGGCGTCGATGTGCGCCGTTGCCAGCTGGCCCGCCTCGATCGTGCCATCGACGATCTTGCCGACGTGGCGACGCAGGTTCGGCAGCGCAAACGCCGTGTCGAGCACCTCGACACGACCGGTGTCGGTCGTGATGCTGCCGGTGTCGCCGACCTGGCCGCCACTCTCGGCATAGAACGGCGTGCGATCGAGGAACACCTCGACCATGTCGTCCTCACCGGGCAGTACAGCCAGCAGGCGCGACTCGCTCTCGTCAGCGCGGTAGCCGACGAACTCCGTGACGCCGAACTGCTCGACCAGCTCGCGGTAGGCGTCGAGGCGGGCGTCGTCGTCGTCGTGGTCGCGGCGAGCGGCCTTGGCACGATCGCGCTGGCCCGTCATCGCCGTCTGGAACCCGGCGATGTCGACGTCGGTGCCACGCTCGGCGGCGATCTCCTGGGTCAGCTCGAGCGGGAAGCCGTATGTGTCGTGCAGGACGAACGCCGTCTCGCCGCTGAGCCCGGTGTCGGTCGCATCGTCCAGCTCGTGATCGAGGATCGACAAGCCGTTGCGCAGCGTGTGGCGGAACCGCTCTTCCTCGTTGGCGACCACACCGACGATGTAGTCGCGCTGCTTGGCGACACCCGGATAGGCGTTGCCCATCACGTCGATCGCCGTCTCGGTCAGCGCCGGCATCACCGCGTCCTGGGTCCCCGTGAGATAGGCGAAGCGCACGGCGCGGCGGAGGATCCGCCGCAGCACGTAGCCGCGCCCCTCGTTGCTCGGGAACACGCCGTCACCGATGAGCATCGCGCAGCTGCGAGCGTGCTCGGCGAGGACGCGGATGGCGAAGCTGTCGCGATCGTCGTACTCGCCGACGCGGTACGTGCGCCCTGTGAGCGCCGTGGCGCGCGCGACGAGCGGCGCCATCAGGTCGGTCTCCCACACCGCTTCGACGCCCTGCAACAGGCAGACGAGACGCTCGAGCCCGGCGCCTGTGTCGATCGACGGCCGCGGCAGCGGCGTGCGCGTGCCGTCGCGATCCTGGACGAACTGCATGAACACGAGGTTCCAGAACTCCATGAATCGGTCGCCTGCCGGATCCCCCTGCGGGCCGCCGTCGGGCCCGTAGCTCGGCCCACGGTCGAAGTGCAGCTCGCTGTCGGGGCCGCACGGGCCCGTGTCGCCCATCTGCCAGAAGTTGTCCTCGTCGCCGAGGCGCTGGATGCGTTCCATCGGGACGCCGACGATGTCGTGCCAGATCTGCTCGGCCTCGTCGTCGCTCTCGTGCACCGTGATCCAGATGCGGTCGCCGTCGAACCCGAACCCTTCGGTGATGAGCTCCCAGCTGTACGGGATGGCGAGCTCTTTGAAGTAGTCGCCGAAGCTGAAGTTTCCGAGCATCTCGAAGAACACGAGATGGCGGGCGTTGCG
>JALZNU010000303.1 GCA_030857495.1 Actinomycetota bacterium
CCCTCGGAGACCACCCGTTGGGTGAGTCGTACCAGTCGTGCGTGCTGGGCGTTGACGTGCCCGCAGACCCCCGCCACATCGCTGTAGATCGAATCGAGCGTTGCCTCGACCATGCCTTCATCGTACACCTGTTCGATCAAACGTGCAACCGAAATCCGCGCCGCAAACGCTGACGGAACGAACGAGCGAGAACCGGCGGCGCGCCGCCGAATCGGCATCGATCATCGTGTCGGGATGGACCGCGATGACGTCATGGCCTGGGCCGCCCGGACGCGATCTCGATGTCCGTGCCGCAGATGCCGACGGCGACCCCGTCGACGAGCGCGCCGACCGGACCGCCGACGTCGGTGAGCGCGCAGCGCTGCCCTCCTGGCCGGGCACGACGGTCATCGTCCGCATCACCCGTGCCGGTATTCGGCGTGCCGGCGTCGGTGGCCGGCGGATCCGATGCGATGCGTCAGGTTCAACGCCGTGTTGACGAGACCGATGTGCGAGAAGGCCTGCGGGAAGTTGCCGAGCAGACGCCCCTGCACGGGGTCGTACTCCTCGGCGAGCAGTCCGACGTCGTTGGTGAGCCCGATAAGTCGCTCGAACAACGCCGTCGCCTCGGCAGTACGACCGATGAGCGCCAACGCGTCGGCGAGCCAGAACGAGCACAGCAGGAAGGCGCCATCCTTGCCGTGCAACCCGTCGAGGGAGATCCCGTGCTCGGTGGGGTAGCGCTCGACGAACCCGTCGACCGTGAGCTCGCGCTGCACGGCCTCGACGGTGCCGGCCACTCGCTCGTCGCCCGGGTCGAGGAAGCCGACCATCGGGATCATCAACAGGCTGGCATCGAGCTCGGTCGAGCCATACGACTGCGTGAACGTGCGCCGATCGTCGTCCCATCCCTTCTCGCACACCTCGCGATGTATCTCGTCGCGCAGCGTGCGCCACCGGTCAGCGGGTCCGCCGAGACCGAAGTCCTCCACAGCCCGGATGGCGCGATCGAACGCCACCCAGCACATCACCTTCGAGTGCACGAAGTGACGTGGCGTCCCACGGATCTCCCACAGCCCGGAATCGGAGTGTCGCCATCCGGATTCGAGCCAGTCGAGCAGCGCCCGCTGCACCTCCCACGATTCGTCATCGGGGGCGATACCAGCCATCCGAGCAAGGTGCAGCGCATCCATCACCTCGCCGTAGACGTCGAGTTGTCGCTGTCGCGCTGCGCCGTTGCCAATCCGTACCGGTCCGCTCGCCTCGTAGCCGGGGAGCCATTCGAGCTCGAGCTCGGGGAGGCGCCGCTCACCGGCGACGCCGTACATGATCTGGAGCTGAGCGGGATCGCCGGCGACGGCCCGCAACAGCCAGTCGCGCCATGCGACGGCCTCGTCCTCGTAGCCGACCTCGAGCAACGCCTGCAGGGTGAACGTGGCGTCGCGCAACCAGCAGAATCGGTAGTCCCAGTTCCGCCCACCGCCGAGCACCTCGGGGAGCGAGGTCGTCGCGGCGGCGACGATGCCGCCGGTGGGCGCGTAGGTGAGCGCCTTGAGGGTGACGAGCGACGAACGGACCTGGTCGTTCCATCGGCCGCCGACCGTGCAGCGATCGGACCAGGCCCGCCACCACCGCACCGTGTCCTCGACGGCGTGCCGTGGGTCGGCGCGTCGGACAAGTCGCTCGTTGGACGGGTGCCACGTCAGCACGAACGGGACCCGGTCACCAGCGCCGACGGTGAACGACGCAGCGGTCGCCATGTCGTCGCCGCGGACGGCGACGCCGCTCACCAGCTCGAGGGCGTCGGGTCCTGCGACGAGCGAGAGGGTGCCGTCGAGACGGCGCACCCACGGGACGGTCGATCCGTAGTCGAAGCGCACGACGAGTCGCATCTCCATCGCCACCGAGCCGCTGATCCCCTCCACCACTCGCACGACGTCGGGTGCTTCGCCGCGCACCGGCATGCAGTCGGTGACGCGGACGATGCCGTCGGCCGTGTGAAACGTGGTCTCGAGCACGAGCGTGCCCGGCACGTAGCGACGCTCGACGTGTGTGACGGTCCCTTCGGCCGGAGCGAGTCGCCAATGTCCGTTGGAGTGGTCGCCGAGCAGGGCCGCGAAGCAAGCTCCTGAGTCGAACCGGGGGAGGCACAGCCAATCGATCGACCCGTCGCGCCCGACGAGGGCGGCGGTCTGCGTGTCGCCGATGAACGCGTAGTCCTCGATCAGCACCCGGACACCATCGCGAGCCGACGCCAACGTCGGGTCATCGTGTAGGAGCGCTTCGCGTCGGATCGCGCGCCGTCGTCACCTGCTGCGGCGTCCGTTCGACTGACCATCCCGTAGCAGGTCCACTTGTTGGCGATCGCCGCGAGCATGGTCCGCGAGGCACAGTTGCTCAGGAAGGCGTTGGCGCCGCCCACTTCTCGCAGGTCGACGGTGGTATCCATGAGGTACCTGCATATCAGCAGGGTCCCTTCTATCAATTCAGCGCCTGGAAGTGCACGGTGGGTGTGGCGCCGCTCTCGCTGCCCCCGCTCCGGAAGGAACCCCGCATGCGCATCGCCCACCAATACCAGACCTTCCCGGTCAGCCGAGCGGGTGTCGGCACCTCGGTAGGCTGGGATCGTGTCGGCCGAGGATGCACGCGGGGTCGCACTGGCGTTGGAGCTCTTGGATCTCGCGATCGAGATGCGAGCCCAGCAGTACCGCCGACTCCATCCGGAAGGGTCGCAGGCCGAGGTCGACAAGTTCGTGCAGGACTGGCTGCTCGAGCGCCCGGGCGCACCATACGGTGACGCCGTCGGCCGACCCGTCAGCCTCCGGACGTGAACTCGGTCGAACGGTCGTTGGTCGATGCCGTCGGTGCTCTTCGAGGCGTCGGGGCCAGGTCCGCACTCGTCGGCGGGCTCGCTGTCTCGGCTCGCGCCGAGCCGCGACTGACACGCGATGCAGACTTCGCAGTCGCAGTTGGCTCGGACGAGGATGCCGAGCGAGTCGTGCGTGCGTTGATCGCCGAGGGATATGCGCTGCTCGCCGCTGTCGAACAAGAGGCGGTCGGTCGTCTCG
>JALZNU010000304.1 GCA_030857495.1 Actinomycetota bacterium
CGAGCGTGAGACGGCGGCGTGGTGCGTGGTGCGTGGCATCGACTACGCCGTCGACGAGTGTCCGATGTCGGCAGGCAACCGCCACCTCCGCTACAAGGAGGCGCTGAACGAGATCGAGGCCCACTCGCCGGGTTCGAAGGCGGCGTTCTACCTGAACTTCCTCGACAACATGGCGCCGCTGCTGGCGGATCGGCGCGACGCGTCGGTGGCGACGGTGGGGGAGTGCACGCAGTGCGGATCGCCGACAACGGGCGATCGCTGCGCGTTCTGTCGGCTCGTCGAGACGGCCGCGCAGCACGAGCCGGTGCCGGTCGCGATGGCGCGGCGACGCTGATGACCCGTGCGTTCGCTGCGGGCGAGCGTGTGCTGCTGATCGACAGCAAGGCACGCCGCTACCTCGTCACGCTCGCGGCCGGCGGTGAGTTCCACAGCCATCACGGGTTCGTGCCCCACGACGACGTGATCGGTTCGTCGGAGGGCACCGTGCTGCGTTCGACGAAGGGCGCCGAGTACCGCACGCTGCGTCCGACCCTGGAGGACTTCGTGGTCGAGATGCCACGCGGCGCGCAGGTCATCTATCCGAAGGATCTCGCACCGATCTGCATGCTCGCCGACATCGGACCAGGGGTGCGGGTGTTCGAGACGGGCGTCGGGTCGGGCGCGCTGTCGATGGCGATGCTGCGCTGGGGTGCCGACGTCGTCGGCTACGAGACGCGGCTGGACTTCGCCAACAAGGCGAGAAAGAATGTCGCCAGCTTCCTCGGCGACGAGGTGCTCGATCGCTTCAGGGTCGAGATCGCCGACAGCTACGAGGGCATCGCCGACGCCGATGTCGGTGACGGGTTCGACCGTGTCGTGCTCGATCTGCCAGAGCCGTGGCGCGTCGTGCCCCACGCCGAGCGGGCGTTGCGCCCTGGGGGCATCCTCGTCGCCTACACGCCCTCGATCACCCAGGCGGTCCAGGTGCGTGAGTCGTTCGACCGGCGCTGGATGGACTCACGCACGATGGAGGTCCTGCACCGCGGCTGGTACGTCAACCCACCCGCCGTGCGCCCCGACCACCGCATGGTCGCCCACACCGCCTTCCTCACCGTCTCGCGCTTCGCCCCCTGACCTCCCGTCGAAGACGTTCTGAGTGACGAACAACGACGACAGTCGTCGTTGTTACGCACGCCTCCTCACGACCGCCCTCGACTCGGGACTCCGCGACCGCAGGTTCGATGAGGAGCTCCTGCACCGGCGCATCGTCTCCTTGAGGACAAAGGGCCGATACGGGATCCCATTGCTGCTCGACCTCTGAGTGACGAACAACGACGACGGTCGTCGTTTCTCGTCACTCAGAACTTGGCGGAGGTGATCACGCTTCGATGTAGATGCACTCGCCGGGACATTCCTCGGCGGATTCGATGACGGCGTCGAGCTGGCCGTCGGGGATGTCGGCCATGCCCTCGGCACCCTGCGCGTTGCCCTTCGCCTCGGCGTAGACGGTGTCGCCTTCCTTGACGTAGGCGAGCCCATCGTCGAGGAGCGTGAACACGTCGGGAGCGATCTCCTCGCAGAGGCCGTCTCCGGTACACAGATCTTGATCGATCCAGACCTTCATGTCGCAAAGTTTACACGGCGCGTGACGTAGAAACGATCTTCACGGCTACGGAGAACCGTCACCATCGCGGATCGTCGCAGTCGTGGCACTCCGGCTCGACCTGGAACGTGGCGTGAGTGATTGCGTACCGCTGCGAGACGAGCGAGCGGGCGGCGTCGAGCACACCGTGGCCGTCGGCGGCATCGACGGTGGTGAGGTGCGCCGACATCGCCTCCATGCCCGACGTGAGCGTCCAGACGTGCAGGTCGTGCACGTCGACGACGTCGGGCAGCTTGCCGAGGTCCGACTCGAGTCGCACGAGGTCGACGTCGGGCGGCGCCGACTGCACGAGAACGCGCACAGCTCGGCTGCCGAGCCGCCACGTGCGCGGCAGGATCCACAACCCGATGGCGGCGCCGACCAAGGGGTCGACCCAGTACCACTCGGTGACGGCGATGACGATCGCGGCAACGATGACGCCGAGCGATCCAAGCGTGTCCGACACCACCTCGAGGTAGGCGCCCTCCACGTTTAGGCTCTCCTTCGAACCCTGGCGCAGCAGCATGAAGGCGATGATGTTCACGGCAAGGCCGATGACGGCGACGATCAGCATCGGGGCGGAGTCGACCTCGGGCTCGGCGTCGAGACGTCGCACCGCCTCGACGAGCACGTAGATCGCGACGCCGAACAGCAGGAGCGCGTTGACGAACGCGGCAAGGATCTCGAGGCGATAGAGCCCGAACGTGTGACGGCTCGCTGCCCCGGATGGCGCCGTCTGCTCGTGCCGCACGGCGAGCGAGATCGCGGCGAGCGCCATGCCGATGCCGAGCACATCGGTGAGCATGTGCCCGGCGTCGGAGAGCAACGCCAGCGATCCCGTGGCGAAGCCGGCGACGACCTCGACGAAGAAGTACCCACCGATCAGACAGAAGGCGATCCACAGCGGCCGACGATGCGCCGCGCCGGCGCTGAGCGCACCCGACGTGTGATCGTGATCGTGGCCCACGACTCCGTACGGTAACGGCGGCGCGATCGGCCGGGGTACGTGTAGCGTCCAGCGCGAGACCCCGGAGGAGGTGACGTCGAGTGCCAGACGACGCAGACCGCGACGCCAGAGAGGTCGAGCGGCTCGAGGCCGAGATCGCCAGCCTGCGCACCCGGCTCGCCGACGCTCCGAGACGGATGCACACGCTCGAAGAACGCCTGCTCGAGACGAAGGGCCAGCTCTCCCAGGCGGTCGCGCAGAACGAGAAGTTGAGCTACACGTTGCGTGAAGCGCGCGACCACATCGCCTCATTGCGTGACGAGGTCGACAAGCTCACCCAGCCGCCATCGGCATACGGCGTCGTCGTCGGCAAGAACGACGATGGCACCGTCGACGTGCTCACCTCGGGCCGCAAGATGCGCGTCATGCTCCACCCGGACATCGACATCGAGATACTCGAGCGCGGCGCAGAGGTCG
>JALZNU010000305.1 GCA_030857495.1 Actinomycetota bacterium
GGCTGCCTCCGTGCTCACCACGGATCCGTGGGAAGAGGCGTGCCAGGTGCTGCCCAACGTCAACACGCTGACCCGCAACGCCGCCACCACGGCCTACGAACAGGCCGGCATCGGGCCCGAAGACCTCGACCTCGTCGAGCTGCACGACTGCTTCGCCACGGCCGAGCTCGTGCACTACGACAACCTGATGCTCTGCCCCGAGGGTGGCGCCGTCGACTTCTTCGAGTCGGGTGCCCCGTGGCGTGACGGTTCGACCCCGGTCAACGTCTCGGGCGGCCTGCAGTCGAAGGGCCACCCGATCGCCGCAACCGGCATCGCCAACGTCTGGGAGGTCTGCCACCATCTCCGTGGTGAGGCCGGCGACCGCCAGATCGAAGGCGCCCGCGTCGGCCTCGCCCACGTCATCGGCCTCGGCTCGGCGTGCGGCGTCCATGTGCTCGAACGATCGGCGGCCTAGCCGCACGCGGTTCACGTCGAGATTCGAGTTGTTCGTGACTCAGAACGCTGGGGGACGTGACAACCTCGGGAGGTGAGTACACACACCCTTGCCCACGGCTCGTGGCCGTCGCCGATCACCGCTGCCAGCCTCGTCGCCGGCGCGGCGACAGTGGTCGAGGTCCGCGCCGACGGCGACGACATCTGGTGGAGCGAGTCGCGGCCCGACGAGGGCGGCCGGCTCCAGCTCGTCCGTCGCTCGGCATCGGGCGCGATCGACGAGCTGTTCCCACCGCCAACTGACGCCGAAGCATGGAACGCGCGCACCGCGCTGCACGAGTACGGCGGCGGCGCCTGGAACGTCCGCGACGGCTTGGTGATCTTTTCCAACTGGTCTGATCAGCGGATGTATCGCGCCGGGATCGGCGCCGAACCGACTGCGATCTCCCCGACCCCGTCGGTCGCGCGTGGATGGCGATGGAGCGAACCGACGTGGATCGACGACGACTGGCTTCTCTGCGTGCGCGAGTCGCACGAGCCAGACGTCGTCGCCGAGCACGGCGAAGCGATGAACGAGCTCGTGCTGCTCCCAGCAGATGGCGCCGCCGCCTCCGACCCGACGCTCGTGCGCGTGCTCGTCACCGGACCCGACTTCGTGCACGCGCCGGCGGCACGCAGCGATCAGATCGCCTGGCTGCAATGGTCGCACCCGAACATGCCGTGGGACGCGACGACACTGCACACCGCGACGATCGACCGTGGAACCGACGGGCAGCCCGTCGGGATCACCGGGGCGCGCCGGCTCGCCGGCGGTGCGAGCGAATCGGTCGTGCAGCCGGGCTTCACCGACGACGACGAGCTGATCGCCTGCAGCGATCGAAGCGGATGGTGGAACCCGTACCGCCACCGACTCGACGACGGCGGCAGCGACGGGCGCGCCGACGCAGTTCCGCTCGTGACCGACGGCATCGCTTCCGAGGTCGGCGGGGCGATGTGGGTCGGCGGGCTGCGATGGTGGGCACCGGACGGCAACGGTCGCGTCGTGTGCTGCGTCACCGCCGACGGTGGCGACGGCGTCGGCGTGATCGCCGACGGACAGTTGCATCGCCTCGACACGCCGTTCACCGACGTCGGTCAGGTGGTCGCCGGCGGTGACGGGTCGACGCTGGTCGTCGCGGCCAGCCCGACCGCCGAGCCGGCGGTGTATCGGCTCACACTCGACGACCCGCCGGCGTCAGGCACAGCGCCCGCCGCCGAGTGGGAGCGCGTGTCGCCGGAGCGCCCGGCGGTCTGCGGACCCGAGTGGATCTCGGTCCCGCGCCACGTCACGTTCGACTCGGCGCCCGGCCGCGTCGCCCATGCGCTCTACTACCCGCCGACGAACCCCGACGTCGACTCTCCCGACGATGAGCGACCACCACTGCTCGTCATGATCCACGGCGGCCCGAGCTCCGCGGCGCGTCATCGGCTCGACCTCGCCAAGCAGTTCTGGACGAGTCGCGGGTTTGCCGTCGTCGACGTCAACTACGGCGGTTCCACCGGCTACGGGCGTGCCTACCGCGAGCTGCTCGACGGGCAGTGGGGCGTCGTCGATGTGGAGGATGCCGTCGCAGCAGCGGCGTACTGCGGCGACGAGGGTGGCGCCGACGCAGACCGGCTCGCCATCCGTGGCGGCTCTGCCGGCGGCTACACGACGCTCGCCGCGCTCTGCTTCCACGACACGTTCGCTGCTGGCGCCAGCCACTTCGGCGTCGCCGACCTGTCGGCCCTCGCCGCCGACACTCACAAGTTCGAGAGCCGCTACCTCGACGGACTCGTCGGGCGCTGGCCCGAGGAGCGAGCGATCTACGAGGCTCGCTCGCCGATCGAGCACACCGATGGCTTCGACCGTCCGTTGATCGTCCTGCAGGGATCAGAGGACGAGGTCGTCCCTCCGAACCAGGCAGAGATGATCGTCGCCGCGCTCGCCGCCAAGGGTGTCCCCCACGCATACGTGCTCTTCGAAGGTGAGCAGCACGGCTTCCGTCGAGCGGAGTCGATCACGAGGGCGCTGGAGTCCGAGCTGTGGTTCTACGGCCGGATATTCGGATTCGAGCCTGCCGACGATCTCGCCGACGTCCCGGGCGCCGTCGGTCTCTGACCGGCGGCCGAGCCCGGGCGCTGTCGGCGTTCAGTCGCAATCACTCGTGACGGACGTGAGCCCGCCCTGTTCGCACGTCGGCTCGACGTTCGTCACGGTCGTGACGTCCGGACCATCGATGTCGGCGTCCACCTGATCGATCAACCAGTCGCCATCGCGCTCCACCAGCTCGAACTGCATGTCGATCCCCTCATTGCCGAAGGACACGTTCGACTCGAGTCGCATCGGGTCCGTCGACAGCAACGCCGGCGTCGTGTAGTCGATGTCGGTCTCGCCGAGGAAGCCATCGCAGTCGGAGAACTCACGCTCGAGGAACTCCTCGGTGAAGTGCTCGACCACTGCGTCGCAGTCGCCGGCGCGGAGCGCAGCGAACGCACCCTCGAGCGACTCGATCGCCTCGTCGGCGTCGTCGTCCGGCTCGGTCGGCGGTGTCGTCGGGTCCGTAGTCGGACCGATCGTCGGGTC
>JALZNU010000054.1 GCA_030857495.1 Actinomycetota bacterium
GTCGTGCTCGGCATCGTCGTCAACCGCCTCCCCCCGGCGGCCGGCGAGGTCGTCGATCACCTCCGCGAGATGCTCGCCGAACACGGCCTCGACGGCACGCCCGTGTTCGCCGTCGACGAGCAGCCACTGACCGACGAGTGGATCGCCGACGACGCCGTTCGCCCGCTGCGCAACTGGCTCGGTGCGCTCGTCGACGACCAGGCGTCGCGTGCCGAGATCGTGCGCCGCACGCTGACGGGGACCGTTGCCGACCTCGCCGTCCGCGCCGACGCCGTGGCGGCCGCCGTCGAGTCGCAGCACGAGGCACTCGCCCACCTCGGCACGATCGCCCACGAAACGTTCGATGCGGCGCACGAGCGATTGATCGCCGAGGTCGGCGCGGGCGCCGTCATGCGTGGCGAGGTGCTCGCCCGGTGGCAGGACGTCGTCGGCACCGGAGAGTTGCTGCGCCAGCTGCAGTCGACGATCGGACGCTGGCGCGACCGGGTGGCGTCGGCACTGACGGGCCGGACGACGGGCACCGAACGGTTGCAGGACGCGATCGAGCACAGCGTCGACGTGCTCGTGCGAGCCCACGCCGCCACCGCCGCCGAGCGAGTCACCGCCTCCTGGCGAGCCCATCCTGCAGGCGCCGCGCTCGTGGCGGCGGCGCCCGAGCCGCTCGACCGGCCGTCGCCGCAGCTGTCCGAACGCACCGAGCGACTCGTGCGCGACTGGCAGGGCTCGTTGCTGGAGATGCTTCGCGTCGAAGGTGCCTCGAAGCGCACGACGGCCAAGGCGCTCTCGTACGGCGTCAACGGCGTCGGCCTCGTGGCGATGGTGGGCGTCTTCGCCCACACGGGCGGTCTCACCGGCGCCGAGGTGGCCATTGCCGGCGGCACCAGCGTCGCCGGCCAGAAGGTGCTCGAGGCCGTGCTCGGCGATCAGGCGGTGCGCAGCCTCAGCCTGCGAGCCCGCGACGACCTGTACGTACGTACCGGTGAGCTGTTCGCAGCAGAGGTGCGCCGCTACCTCGATCTGCTGGAGACCGTGCCCGGAACGGCGCACGATGCCGCCGCTGCGCTGCGCGACACCGCCGCTCGCCTGGCGCAGCTGGTCCGCCGATGAGCACGCGATCCGACCGAGCGTCCGCCAGGGCGATCGACGACCTCGACGTGCGATTGCAGGCGCTCGAGGAACTCGTCACGGTCGGCGAGGGACGCCTGCCAACTGACACGCACAGCCGGGCGGCAGCGACCTCGAGGAACGCTCGCGCACGGCTCGGCCACGGCGGCGCGCACACCGTCGTCGCGCTCGCGGGCTCGACGGGCAGCGGCAAGTCGTCGCTGTTCAACGCCATCGCCGCTGCCGATCTGTCGTCGGTCGGGGTCCGCCGGCCCACCACGTCGGCAGCGTCTGCTGCGGTGTTCGGCAGCGAAGCCGACGCTCTGCTCGACTGGCTCGCCGTGCCGCGCCGCCACCGGCTGGACGGAATGCGGGCGGCGACGACACCGCGCGGAGCCGAGCTCGACCTGTCTGGACTCGTGCTGCTCGACCTGCCAGACCACGACTCCACCGTCGTCGCCCACCGAGCCGAGGTCGACCGGCTCGTCCAGGTGGTCGACGTGTTCGTGTGGGTCGTCGATCCGCAGAAGTACGCGGATGCCGCGCTGCACGACGACTATCTCACGCACTTCGCCGGCCACAGCGACGTCTCGATCGTGGTGCTCAACCACGCCGATCTGCTCGACGACGGCGATCGACAACGGGCGCTCGACGACCTCCGGCGGCTGCTCGTCGCGGACGGCATGGGCGACGTGCGGGTGATGGCGACGTCGGCGTCGACGGGCGAGGGCGTCGATCAGCTGGTGACAGAGCTGGCTGCTCAGGCGAGCGCTCGGCGCGCCTTCGTCTCCCGTCTGGCAGCGGACGTCGACTGGGTCGCGAGCGACGTGGCGGCGACGATCGGTGCGGCGCCGGCCGCTGAGGTGTCTCGTGACGCCCGGCGGCGCCTCGAGCTGGCATTCGCCGATGCCGCGGGCGTCGACCCAGTCGCCGAGGCCGTCGGCAAGGCGCACCGTGTCAGGGGTTCGGCGGCGACGGGATGGCCGCCGACGCGCTGGGTCGTGCGCCTGCGCCCGGATCCGCTGCGCCGTCTCGGCCTCGACCGCCGGGCGGGCTCTGTGCTTCGCCGTGCCGGCTCGCCGGGCGAGTCAGCCGGCGACGGCGCGGTGGTGGCCAGGACGTCACGTGCTGCGCCTGACGCCGTGGCGATGGCGAAGGTCGACAACGCGCTCCGAGTGCTCGTCGACGACACGAGCGCCGGGCTCCCGACGGCGTGGCGCGACGGCATCACGGCCGCGGCCACGCCGTCGCGCGCCGACGTCAGCGATGCGCTCGACCGAGCCGTCGGGGCAACGGACCTGGCAATGGAGCGACCACGGTGGTGGACGGCCGCCGGCTCGCTGCAGTGGCTGCTCGCCGCGGCGATGGTGGTGGGCCTCGCCTGGCTGGTGGCGATGGGCGTCGTGGCCTGGTTCGGGCTCCCCGACCTGCCTGTCCCCCACGTCGGTGTGCTACCACTGCCCACGGTGCTGGCGCTGGGTGGCGCACTGGCGGGACTGCTGTGCGCTGCCGCATCACGATCGATCAACGCCGCCGGCGCCCGGCGTCGTGCGGCGGCGACCAGGCGACGGCTCACGCGCGCCGTCGGCGCGGTCGCCGACGAACTGGTCGTCAGGCAGGTCGACACCGAGCTCGCGTCGCTGCGACAGCTCGTCGACCTCTCCCGCCGCCTCGCCTGATCCCCGCGCCCAACTGGCGCTGACGGTTGGCCCGCGCATTGCCGAGCCACGACAGTGGCGACCGCTCATCGAGGGGTGAGGTCGGGGGTGAATCCGTGCGCCGCGCACAGGGCCGCATAGTCGTCCCATGTGTCCACGTCGGATGGCGTGGGGCCGGGCTGCGCGACGTGCACCACGTCGTGCCGCTGGCGAAGCATGCGCCAGACCGACTTGTCGCCGCGGGCCGAGGCGAGGTCGCCGAAGGCGTCGGCGGAGAACACCATCGGATGGGCGATCCCGGTGTCGTCGTACGTCGACATCGCAGCCCAGGGCCGCGCCCTGCGCCAGGCGCTCGCCGCACGGTCGATCGCGGTCGCATCGACGTCGGGCATGTCGCCGAGGACGACGACCACCGCCTCGAGGTCACCAGAACCGGCGTCCGCAGCGGCGGCGATCCCGGTCTGCAGCGACGACGCCGCCCCCGTGGCAGCGTGTTGGTTGACGACGAACCGTGCCCGGCCCGGACGTTCGGGCGCGACGCCGTCCAACGCCTGATTGATGACCACGATGACCCTGTCCACGCCGGACGACTCGACAGTGCGCACGACGTGCTCGAGCAGCGTCACGTCCCCGAACGACAGCGCTTGCTTCGGGCGCCCGAGGCGCGATGACGCCCCCGCCGCCAACACCACCGCAGCGATCTCGCCCACGCCGGCAGCGTACCGACGAGGGTGCACTCATTCGTCTGGGCGTGATGTCTCTCAACCCCTGCAAGAGATCCCACCCAGACTCTGCGATGGGAGAGATCCCGCCCAGACGGGTGGTGGGCCGGATCCTGGTGCTGGTGGCGACGGCAGTGATGTCGGCGGGGTGTGGGGACGCGGGGCGTGAGCAGGCGCCGGGCGTGGCGGTCGTCGATGCCGTGATCGACGGCGACACGATCGACGTCCGCATCGCGGGCGGCGTCGAACGGGTGCGGCTGCTCGGCATCGACACGCCCGAGATCGCCCATCCGGACTCGCCCGGCGAGTGCTTCGGCGACGAGGCCCACCGACTCACCGAGACGCTCCTACCGCCGGGTTCCACGGTGCGCCTCGAGCGCGACATCGTCGGGCGCGACGACTACGGGCGGATCCTCGCCTACGTCCGAGTTCCCGGCGCCGGGCCCGGGGCTGGGGACGACGTGTTCGTCAACGCCCATCTCGTCGCCGAGGGCTACGCGACGCCGCTGTTCATCGGACCCAACATCGCCCGCCGGCCGGCCATCATCGACGCAGCCCGCCGAGCCCAGCGCGCTCGGCTCGGGCTGTGGTCGGCATGCGCCAACTAGTTTTCAGCTCGTGAAGGTTGCACTCACCGCCAACGACTTCCTCGACAGGGCGGCCGCCCTCTACGGCGACCGCATCGGCGTCGTCGACGAACCCGAACAACCGGCCGAGTCGTGGGGCGAGGTGACGTACGCCGAGATGGCGAGGCGGGCGCGAGCCATGGCAGCCGGCCTCGACCGGCTCGGCGTCGCCCCCGGCGAGCGCGTGGCGATGGTGAGCCACAACTCGGCACGACTGCTCACGGCGTTCTTCGGCGTGTCGGGATCGGGACGCATTCTCGTCCCCGTCAACTTCCGGCTCGCCCGGGCGGAGGTCGAGTACATCGTCGAGCACAGCGGTGCCAGCGTCGTCCTCGTCGACCCCGAGCTCGAAGGGACGCTCGCAGGGCTCACGGCGACGCACCGCTTCACCATCGGCAGCGACGGCGACGCGGCGACGATGGACTTCGACACGGAGCCCCAGCCGTGGGAACCCGACGAGGACGCGACCGCCACCGTCAACTACACGTCGGGGACGACGGCTCGTCCGAAGGGTGTGCAGCTGACGCATCGCAACATCTGGCTCAACGCCACGACGTTCGGATGGCACATGGGCGTCACCGACCGCGACGTCTATCTCCACACGCTGCCGCAGTTCCACTGCAACGGATGGGGCATGGTGTACGCCGTCACCGGCATGGGCGGCCGTCACATCGTGCTGCGCAAGGTCGACGGGAGCGAGATCCTGCGCCGCATCGACCAGCACGGGGTGACGCTGCTGTGCAGCGCGCCCGCCGTCGTCAACATGGTGCTCGACGCCGCAGAGCAATGGGACGGCGACATCCCCGGCGCCGGCACGATGCGCATCGTGGTCGCCGGTGCACCACCGCCGACGCGCACCATCGAGCGCGTGGAGACCGACCTCGGCTGGCAGTTCAACCAGATCTACGGGCTCACCGAGACGGCGCCACTGCTCACGATCAACCGTTCGAGAGCCGAGTTCGACGACCTCTCCCCCGCCGAACGGGCCGTCAAGCTCGGCAGGGCAGGCGGTGCGGCGATCGGTTGCACGATGGGAATCAGCGACGACGGCGAGGTGCTCGCCAGGTCGAACGTCGTGATGGAGGGCTACTGGGAGCAGCCGGACGCCACCGCAGAGGCCATCGTCGACGGGTTCTTCCACACGGGCGACGGCGGCTTCGTCGACGACGACGAGTACGTCAACATCTCGGACCGCAAGAAGGACGTCATCATCTCAGGCGGCGAGAACGTCTCGTCGATCGAGGTCGAAGACGCCGTGTTCCAGCACCCCGACGTCAGCGAGGTCGCCGTCATCGGCGTCCCCGACGAGAAGTGGGGCGAGCTGGTCACCGCGCTCGTCGTCAAGTCCGAGCAGTCGCCACTCACCGAGGCCGACGTGATCACGTGGTGCAAGGAGCGGCTCGCCGGCTACAAGTGCCCGAAGCGGGTCGAGTTCCGCACCGAGCTGGCGCGCACCGCGACGGGGAAGCTGCAGAAGTTCAAGCTCCGAGAGCCGTTCTGGGACGGCAAGAAGCGGCAGGTCAACTGACACCGGGCCGCCGGTAGCGTCACGCTGTGACCACGTCGCTCGCCGAACGGCTGGGGCGTTCGCCCGACGCCAAGCTGGTCATCATCTCGTGCGACGACCTCGGCGCCTGCCACGCCGCCAACGTCGGTGTCTACGCCGCGCTGCGCGACGGAGTCGCCACGTGTGCCTCGCTGATGGTGCCAGCACCGTGGGCGCACCACGCGGCGCGCATGTACGACGGTGAGGACCTCGGCGTCCACCTCACCCTCAACGCCGAGCACGAGGACTACCGCTGGGGACCGATCACGCAGGCGCCGTCGCTGCTCTCGGGCGAAGGCGGCTTCCCCCGCGGCATCGCCGACCTGTGGGAACACGCCGACAGCGAGGAGGTACTGCGCGAGTGCAGGGCGCAGATCGAGCGCGCGCTCGCGTGGGGCATCGACGTCACTCATCTCGCACCGCACCTGACGGCCATCACGCTGCGGCCCGAGTTCTTCGACATCTACCTCGAGCTCGCCGTCGAATTCGCGCTGCCCGTCCGGTTGCCGTCCACGATCACGCATGAGCAGGCCGGGTTCCCGTTCCGTTCACTCGCCGCCGACGACGGTGTCGTGTTCCCCGATCACTTCGACCACGACTGGCGCGCAGGCAGCCGCGACCGCATCTACGCCGCGCTCGCCGACCTCGCCCCGGGTGTCACCGAGCTGCACGTGCAACCAGTGGTCGACACCCCAGAGGTGCGGGCGATCTCGCGGGCGGCGGAGGGATGGATCGACGACCTCGACCTCGTCACGAGCGACGACAAGCTGCGCTCGATGCTCGCCGACTGCGGCGCCGAGCTGATCGGCTATCGCGACCTCAGGGACGCGATGCGAGCGCGCTGAGCGCTCGGTCGACGTCGCCTGACTTCAACAGCTCGAACAGCGCGCCCGTGTGACCGGCGGCCTTGAGGCGGCCACGCATGTAGGCGACGCGTGCGTCGAAGTCGTCGGCGGACACGTCGGCGAGCGGCACGGTGATGACCACGTCGGCGTCGTCGGGACCTTCGACCCGCTCGTCACGCTTGGCGACGACCACGCGGTACTGCACCGAGGAGGTCGGCGACGTCACGGGCGCTGGGCCGTCTCGCAGATCCCGGCGAACAGATCGTTTTCGACGTCGTCGTCGCCCGCCGGGATGTCGCCGACGAGGGAGCGGGCGAGGATCCAGTCCTCGTACGGGTACACGTCGGCGAGCTCGTCGTCGGAGAGCCCGAACCAGAACGCTTCGGTGGGATCCACCTGGGTCGCGTGGGCGCGCAGCGCGGCGGTGCGGGCGCCGAGCGTCGGCCGCACGTCGAGCCGGGTCGTGATGCGGTGGTCCTGGCTCGGGCGGTCGAACCACTTCTCGTCGAACGGAGAGGCACCACGCAGCCGCAACAGCGCCTCGTGCACCGACTGCATGCGGGCCCGCGACCACGTCGTGTAGTACAGCTTCGACGGCTGGAACGGTGACCCGGCCTCCGGGTACCAGTCGGGGTCGCCGGCGCGATCGAAGGCGGGCACGCTGATGTCGTGGACGCGCAGGTGATCAGGGTGGGGGTAGACGCTCTGATCGTCGCCGTACGTCAGGATCACCTGGGGACGTTCACGGCGGATGATGTCGACGAGCCTGCCGACCGCCTCGTCGACGTCGGCCTGGTGGAACGACTCCGGGTTCTCGTTGCTCGGTGACTCTGCCATCCCCGAATCGCGGTAGCCGAGCATGATCGTCTCGTCGAAGCCGATGGCGGCCGCCGACGCTGCCAGCTCGCTCGGACGCAGCTCGGCGAGCATCGCCTTCTCCTGCTCCGTCGTGAGGCCGTGGAACGGCTGACCGGGTTCGCGCAGGGACGGGTTCTGGAGGTCGCCCTCTTCGCCTCCCGTGCAACAGACGAGGACCGTCCGCACGCCCTCTGCGTGATAGCGGGCGACTGTCGGGGCGCCCTTCGAGGCTTCGTCGTCGGGATGGGCGTGGACGCTGAGCAGCACGAGCGGTTCAGACACGCGGTGCAGGCTATCTGTCGACGCGCTGCGCCGGCCGGGCCGGGTTGGGCGCGTACGCTCGTCCGATGCGACGAACCGTGCTGCGTATCTCCGTGGTCGGGATCGCGCTCGGGCTGGCGACGATGACGGCGGCGTGCCGCACCGACGAAGGACGCGAGATGCGGCCACCGCCACCGTCCGCCACCACCGCGCCTACGACCGCTGCGTCGGGCACGGGCACGGGGCCGGTGTCGGGTGGCACCGGCGGCATCTCCGCCGACGGCGGTGGCCTGACGCTGTCGTTGCCGTTCCGGGAGAAGATGGGAAGGCGCTACTCGTGTGACGGGGCCGGCCTCGCTCCACAGGTCAGCTGGCTCGACGTACCGGCCGGCACGCAGCAACTCGCGCTCGTCGTGCGCGACCCTGACGCCGGCGGATTCGTGCACTGGGTGGTCGCCGGCCTCGATCCCGCGACCGGCTCGTTCCTCCCCGGCGCGCCGGGCGGCCCGTTCGTCGAGGCGGTCAACTCGGCGGGGGACGTCGGCTGGGCGCCTGCATGTCCGCCACCCGGTGACGGCGCCCACCGCTACGAGTTCACGCTCTACGCCATCGCCGAACCGTTCGAGATCGCCGCCGACTCGCCCGCTGCCGACGCGATCGAGGCGATCGAAGCGGCGGCCGAGTCGCGCACGACCGTCATCGCGACCTACGAGCGAGCCTGAACCGCTGTTGCGGTTCGTACCCTGAGCGCCATGTCGATGCCGCAACCCCCTGCGCCGCCGCCGTTCCCGCCGGCGACGGAGACCGCGTGCTACCGGCACCCCGATCGTGCGGCGTGGCGACGCTGCACGCGCTGCGGCCGGCCGGCGTGCAACGAATGCCTCGTCCAGGCGCCCCTCGGCAGCCACTGTCTCGAGTGCACCAAGCAGAGCCGTCCGACCGCGGGTTTCAAGGCCCGCGCCTGGAACGCCCGCCAGATCACGCTCGTCACCTACGCGCTGATGGCGATCAACGTCGCCGTGTTCGTCTGGATCGCGGCCGACAGCTCCGATGCCGTGAGCGGCCGCAATCTCGTGAGTCGGCGTCAGTACGACATCGGGCTCGCCGAGGGCTTTCTCGCCCGCGACGAGTGGTACCGCCTCGTGTCGTCGGGTTTCCTCCACTTCGGCATCTTCCACCTGCTGCTCAACATGTTCCTGCTGTTCCAGCTCGGCCAGCTGTTGGAACCGATGATCGGGCGG
>JALZNU010000055.1 GCA_030857495.1 Actinomycetota bacterium
GATCCCGCCCAGACGGTGGTATGGGAGAGATACCACCCAGACGGTGGTGGGGCGGGGGCCTCAGAGGGTGCGGCGGAGGGCGACGACTTCGGGGCGCATCCGCAGCGAGCCGAGCTCGGGGGCGTGATCGATGATCTGTGCCAGGAGAGCCGGGTTGTCGGGAACGGTGGCGGCCGTGCGCAGCCATGCGATGGCCGTCGCCGGATCGCCGGCGGCGTTGCACGCCCTCGCCGTCATGGCCGCGACGACGCCACTCGGGTGGCGACCGTAGGAAACGGCGCCGTAGTGGGCCGCCCGCTCGTACTGGCCGAGCGCCAGCAGCACGTCGCCGACCTGGTGCTCGTTGGCCGGGTTACCGACGGGCAAGGACGGCCCGAACCCGTCGAGCAGCTGGGCGAGCGCAGCACTGTCGACACCCTCGGTGGGTGGCGTCATCCGGGTCGGCGCGGCGACCGCCCGCTGCACGAGTCGCCGAGCGGAGGCAGGATCTCCTCCACGTAGCGCAGCGGTCGCGCGATTCCACACCATGTCGTCAGGTTGCTGGTCGCCGCCGGCGTAGAACAGCTGCAGCTGCATCAGCAGGATGATGGCGCCGAACGGCAGCAGGCCCCGGCGCTCGTCGTCGATGACGAGCCAGGCGAGTCCGACGACCGTGAGTGTGAGGCTGATCCACAGCATCACTCGCCGCGAGTTGTCAGGCAGGAACCACGAGAGTCCCGTCTCGACGATGTTGCCGCCGTCGAGGGGCAGCACCGGCAGCAGGTTGAACAGTCCGATGACAGGACCGGCCCAGAAGATGGCGAAGCGAGCGGGGGAGTCGTTGACGCTCGACAGATCCAATGGGTTGGCTCCCATCGCGATCAACACGGCCGTGCTGACGGCGATGTGGATGGCAGGGCCGGCGAAGGCGATGCCTGCTCGCGTCGAGCGCGACATCGGTCGCGACGGCACGAATGAGGCGTAGCCGGCGAGGAAGTCGAGCGAGATCTCCGCTCGTGCGCCGGCGGCGCGGGCGGCGAGGGCGTGGCCGAGCTCGTGGATCAGCGTGAGGACGGCCACCGAGCCGGCCAACCAGAACCCGAACTCGTTGCTGTTGATGAGCACGATCAGCGCCATGAACAGGAAGAAACCCGGCCGCACGTGCAGCGGGAAGCCGAGAATGTGAGTCGTCGGCGCCGACGACGGACGGTGCAGTGGCATCGCCATGGTCAGCCCCATGCTACGAGCGGGCCGGGCCTTAGGATGACGGCCGTGCCGTACGTCTACCCCTTCGACCACCGCCATCGCCGCCCGCCGATGGAGATGAAAGACCTCCTCGGAGGCAAGGGCGCGAACCTCGCAGAGATGACGAGCGTGTTGCAGCTGCCGGTGCCACCGGGGTTCACCATCTCGACCGACGCGTGCAGGGCGTACATGGCCGGCGGATGGCCCGCCGGGCTCGACGACGAGATTGCGAAGGCGGTCACGAAGCTCGAGTCGGCGATGGGCCGCACGCTCGGCGATCCCGACGATCCGCTGCTCGTCAGCGTCCGCTCGGGTGCCAAGTTCTCGATGCCAGGGATGATGGACACCGTCCTAAACCTCGGGCTCAACGACCGCAGCGTGAAGGGGCTCGCCAAGGCCACCGACGACGAGCGCTTCTCGTACGACTCGTACCGCCGGTTCATCGCGATGTACGGGCGGATCGTGCTCGACGTCGAGGCGGAGGCGTTCGACGAGCCGCTCGACAAAGCCCGCGCCGACGCCGGCGTCAAGAACGACGCCGAGATCCCGGCCGCTGCCCTGAAGGAGCTGTGTGCGCAGTACAAGCAGGTCGTCAAGGAGCACACGGGCAAGGCGTTCCCCCAGCAGCCGATGAAGCAGCTGCGCGGCGCGGTGGAAGCGGTGTTCTCCTCGTGGAACGGTGCGAGAGCGGTCGCCTACCGGGTGCGCGAGCGGATCAGCCACGACCTCGGCACCGCCGTCAACGTGCAGACGATGGTGTTCGGCAACCGCGACGACAACTCCGGCACCGGCGTCGGCTTCACCCGCAACGCAGCGACAGGCGAGAACACGCCCTACGGCGACTTCCTCGTCAACGCCCAGGGTGAAGACGTCGTCGCCGGCATCCGCAACACCGAGGACCTCGACGCGCTGGCGCGGCACTTCCCGAAGATCCACGTCGAGCTGCTCGCGATCTTTGCCAGGCTCGAACGGCACTACGAGGACATGTGCGACACGGAGTTCACGATCGAGCAGGGCAAGTTGTGGATGCTGCAGACCCGCGTCGGCAAGCGCACCGGCGCAGCAGCGCTGAAGATGGCCGTCGACATGACGACGGGCACCGGGCGCGGCAAGGAGCGCTGGAAGATCAGTCGTGACGAGGCGCTGATGCGCGTCGCCGCCGAGCACCTCGACGCCGTGCTCCACCCGCGGTTCGCGAAGCGGTCCAAGGCAGTCGCGTCGGGCCTCGCTGCGTCGCCGGGTGCCGCTGTCGGCAAGGTGTACTTCACGGCCGACGACGCCGCGGCGGCCGCGTTGCGCGGCGAGAAGGTCATCCTCGTGCGCAGCGAGACGAGCCCCGAGGACATCCACGGGATGATGGCGGCCGAGGGCATCCTGACCTCACGCGGCGGGCTCGTCAGCCATGCGGCGGTTGTCGCCCGAGGCTGGGGAACGCCTGCGGTCGTCGGAGCAGAGGCGGTCGCGATCAAGGGCAAGCAGTTCACGGTCGGCAGCGACACGGTGAGAGAGGGCGACGAGATCTCCCTCGACGGCACGACGGGCGAGGTCATGCTCGGCGCACTTGCGACGACGGTGGCGTCACCACCGGCCGAGTTCGACGTGATCCTCGGCTGGGCCGACACGAGGCGCAAGGGCAAGCTCGGTGTGCGCGCCAACGCCGACACGGGCGAGGACGCCACGGTGGCGCGTGAGAAGGGCGCCGAGGGCATCGGGCTGTGCCGCACCGAGCACATGTTCCTCGCCCCCGATCGTCTTCCCGTCGTGCGAAGGATGATCCTCGCCGACACGCCAGAGGAGGAGGCGGCTGCCCTCGCCGAGTTGCTCGAGGTGCAGCGCAGCGACTTCATCGAGGTGCTCGAGGCGATGGACGGGCTGCCCGTCACCGTGCGCCTGCTCGATCCGCCGCTGCACGAGTTCTTGCCGTCCGTGGAGGAGTTGCGCATCAAGGAGGCGACCAAGGGGCTCAGCAGGGCCGAGGCCAAGTTGCTCGCGGCAGCGGAGATGTGGTCGGAGCACAACCCGATGCTCGGCACTCGTGGTGTGCGCCTCGGTGTCATCAAGCCCGAGCTCTACGGGATGCAGGTGCGGGCGCTGATGGAGGCCGCCGCCGCCCTTCGAAAGCGCGGCAAGAACCCCATCGTCGAGGTGATGATCCCACTGACCGTCACGCGCGAAGAGCTGGCGCTGGCACGTGGGTGGGTGCAGGCCGAGATCGACCGCGCCGGCAAGGGACTGCGCAACAAGCCGGAGGTGATCATCGGCACGATGATCGAGACGCCACGTGCTGCGCTGCGTGCCGACGAGATCGCCGAGGAGTCCGACTTCTTCAGCTTCGGCACCAACGACCTGACGCAGATGGCGTTCGGCTTCAGCCGCGACGACATCGAGTCACGGATGATGCCCGCCTATCTGGCGCAGGGCCTGCTGAAACGCAACCCGTTCGAGACGATCGATCAGGGTGGCGTCGGCGAGCTCGTGTACATCGGTGCCGAGCGCGGTCGCAGCGTCAAGAAGGATCTCAAGCTCGGCGTCTGCGGCGAGCACGGCGGCGACCCCGAGAGCATCGCCCTGTTCTACGACGCCGGCCTCGACTACGTCAGCTGCTCGCCGTTCCGGGTGCCGATTGCCCGCCTCGCCGCGGCGCAGGCGATCATCGGTCGCGCTGGTGACGGCACGAAGTGAGATACGACCACTGATGCACCTGCTTGCGGCTGAGGGCGAGAACACCAACTTCGTCGAGCTGGATGTCGCGCCGTGGCACTGGGGGGTGCTGCTCGGGCTGATCCTTGCCCTGCTGCTCATCGACATCTTGGTCATCCACCGGAGGGCCCACGAGGTCAAGACGCACGAGGCGGCCATCGAGTCGACGGTGTGGATCTCGATCGGTGTCTCCTTCAGCCTCGTCGTCCTGTTGTGGTTCGGCGCCAAGGCGACGGGCGAGTACATGTCGGGATATCTCATCGAGAAGAGCCTGAGCATCGACAACGTCTTCGTGTGGGCGTTGATCCTGAGCTATTTCAAGGTGCCGTCGAAGTACCAGCACAGGGTGTTGTTCTGGGGCATCTTCGGGGCGCTCGTGATGCGTGCCGTGTTCATCTTCGCCGGGGTGGCGCTGATCGAGAGGTTCGCATGGGTGCTGTATTTCTTCGGCGGCTTCCTCATCTTCACGGCGATCCGGCTCGTCGTGTCCGACGATGCCCACGTCGACCCCGAGAACTCGAAGTTCCTCAAGGTCATCCGACGGTTCATCCACACCACGGAGGACATGGATGGCCAGAAGATGTTCACGATCCAGAACGGGAAGCGGATGGCGACACCGCTGTTCGCCGTGCTGTTGCTGATCGAGGGCACCGACGTCATCTTCGCCGTCGACTCCGTGCCTGCCGTGCTCGCCGTGAGCCACGAACCGTTCATCGTGTTCGCCTCCAACGCCTTCGCCATCTTGGGGCTGCGAGCGTTGTACTTCTTGCTCGCCGACATGCATGCCCGCTTCGAGTACCTGCAGGAGGGGCTCGCCGCGATCTTGGCGTTCGTCGGCGTGAAGATGATCATCGCCGAGGCGTTCGGCTACCACATCCCGACGCCGATCTCGCTCGGTGTCATCGCCGTCGTGCTCGCCATCGCCATCACGGCGTCGCTGATGAAGGAGAACGACGAAGAGGACGGGTTCGGCGACAGTGACCTCGAAAAGTCGTTCGACCCCGCCCGCGACGAATCCGTGAGCTGAGCCGGCCGCCCGTGGCGATCTCCGATGACGACGTCGAGCGGATCCGCTCGACGGTGTCGATCGTCGACGTCGTGCAGGAACAGGTGCACCTGCGCAAGGTGGGGCGCAACTGGGTCGGGCTCTGCCCGTTCCACGCTGAGAAGTCGCCGAGCTTCAACGTGCGAGAGGACAACGGGCGCTACAAGTGCTTCGGCTGCGAGGCCGCCGGTGACGTGTTCAGCTTCGTGCAGGCGACCGAGCACGTCGACTTCGTCGGCGCCGTCGAGTCGCTCGCCGCGCGGGCCAAGATCTCGCTGACGTACACGACGACAGGGCAGTCGAAGCAGCGGGCGCGTCGCAAGCGGTTCGTCGAGGCGATGGGCACTGCCGTCGAGTGGTACCACGAGCGCCTGCTGAAGGATCCTGCTGCGCGGCCGGCACGCGACTACCTGCGTTCGCGCGGGCTCGACGGTGACGTCGCGCGGGCGTTCAAGCTCGGCTGGGCACCCGACGACTGGGACGCGCTGAGCACGGGCTCGGGTGTCGAGGCCGATGCGTTGCAGGCGACGGGCCTGGCGTTCAGGAACCGACGCGACCGGTTGCAGGACGCGATGCGGGCTCGCGTGCTGTTCCCGATCTTCTCGGACACGGGTGAGCCGGTGGCGATCGGCGGCAGGATCCTGCCCGGCTCGAGCGATCCTGCGAAGTACAAGAACTCGCCGGAGACCGAGATCTACTCGAAGTCGCGCACGCTGTACGGGCTCAACTGGGCGAAGGCGGAGATCTCGACGTCCAACCAGGTGGTGGTGTGCGAGGGCTACACGGATGTCATCGGATTCTTCCAGGCAGGTATCCGACGGGCGGTCGCGACGTGCGGCACGGCGTTCACGGAGGAACACGTGCGGCTGCTGAAGCGGTACGCGAGCCGCATCGTGCTGGCGTTCGATGCGGACGCCGCAGGTCAAGCGGCCGCCGAGCGGTTCTATCAGTGGGAGCAGGCGTACGACGTGGAGGTGTCGCTCGCCGAGCTGCCGGCGGGCACGGATCCCGGCGAGCTGGCCCGGCGTGACCCCGAGGCGCTGGTGCGGGCGGTGGACACGGCGACGCCATTCCTCGGGTTCCGTGTCGCCCGCGTGCTGTCGTCGCTCGCCGAGTCGCCCGAGGCGCGAGCTCGGCTCGCCGAGCGGGCGATGCAGCTCGTCAACGAGCACCCCGACGTGAACGTGCGCAAGCTGTATGCGGGCCAGGTCGCGGCCGCGACCGGGCTCCCGGCGCACGACATGGTTGCGATCGCCGAGCGGCGTCAGCGGGCGCCGAGCGTCACGGCGCCCCGTCCGGCGGCGAGGCGCTCACTCGGCAACGCCGAGTTCGCCGCGATCGTGGCGTTGAGCCAGGACTGGAACACGATCGCGGAGTGGCTGATCGAGGATCTGTTCAGCGATGAGGCGAACCGCAGGGCGTTCCGGGCGCTCGTCGAGGCAGACGGCGAGCTCAACACGGCGATCCAGCACGCCGATCCGGGGGCTCGGGAGGTGCTCGAGCGGGCGGCGGTCGCCGATTTCGAGTTCGATCCCGGTGTCGAGGCGCGCAACCTAATTCTCGCCCTCGTGCGGCAGCGGCTGGCTGCGGGAGTGCGGTCGAGCGACCCCGTCAGGTTGCGCTCGATGCGTGAGGCGCAGGTGCAATCGGGACGGCTGTTCGACGCCAACGACGGGTTCGCGGCGGCTGAGTGGTTGCTAGGTTGGCTGAACGACGGGACGGAGGAAACAGAGGTTGGGGGAAGTTGACCACGATGGCCCAGAGGGTGAGGTGACGCCAGACGCGACGGTCGCCGCTGAAGGATCACCACCCGTCGCGGGCATTGCTGGTGACGAGTGGGCCGCGCTCGTGCACGTCGGGCAGATCGACCACGTCATCCATGCCGACGACGTGACCCGCGTACTGCGCGACGTAGAGCTGAGCCCCGACACGCTCCTGGTGGTGACCGGTTCGTTGCACGACCTCGGCATCGAGGTCGACGAGACGGTCGACGACGACGAGACCGTGGAGGTGGCGAGGGCCGCCGATGCCGACGCAGAGTGGCTGTCGGCGAGGCGCCGGGCACGGGGTCGCAAGCCGCGCGGTGCCAGGGGTGACAACTCGACGTCGGACAGCGTGCGGATGTACCTGCGTTCGATCGGTCAGGTCGACCTGCTGTCGGGGGAGGACGAGCGCCGGCTGGCGCAGATGATCGAGACCGGTCATCAGGCGGCTGAGCGCATCGCGGCGGAGCCGCCGCGTGGGCTGCAGGCCACCCGCCTGCGCCGGGCGGTCGAGCGTGGAGAGTCGGCCAAGAGCGAGCTGACCCAGGCCAACCTGCGCCTCGTGGTGAGCATCGCCAAGCGCTACTCGGGGCGGGGCATGCACCTGCTCGACCTGATCCAGGAGGGCAACCTCGGGTTGATGCGGGCGGTCGACAAGTTCGACCACACGAAGGGCTTCAAGTTCTCGACGTACGCGACCTGGTGGATCCGCCAGGCCATCACCCGTTCGATCGCCGACCAGTCACGGACGATCCGCATCCCGGTGCACATGGTGGAGCACATGAACCGGGTGACACGCGCCCGCCGGCAGATGCACCAGGAGCTGGAGCGCGAGCCGACGATCGACGAGATGGCGGTGCGGTTGCAGCTCGAGCCCGAGCGGGTTCGCGAGCTGCTGCGGATGGCCCAGGACCCGCTCTCACTCGACTCGCCGGTCGGCGACGAGGACGCGTCGAACCTCGGCGACTTCATCCAGGACGAGTCGGCCGACGAGCCGTCGGACGCAGCCACCCGGGCGATGCTCGCCAAGGTGGTGGAGGACGTGCTCGACGACCTCAGTCCCCGCGAGCAGGAGATCGTGCGGATGCGGTTCGGTCTCGACGGCAACCGTGCGCAGACGCTCGAGGAGGTGGGCAAGGCGTTCGGCGTCACGCGCGAGCGGATCCGCCAGATCGAGGTCAAGACGCTCGCCAAGCTGCGCCAGCCCGTGCGGGCCCAACGCCTGCGCGAGTTCCTCGAGATGGAGTAACCGGCTCGTCGGTGACCGGCGGTGCGGCGCCGTCACATCCCGGGCGCATGCTCGCGGCATGGGTTACGGTGGCAAGTGGACGGAGCAGCTCCGAGCGCGAAAGCTGCGTGCCGAGGCGTGGACGTTGCAGGACATTGCCACCGAGCTGAGTGTCTCGAAGTCGTCTGTGAGCCTCTGGGTCCGCGACGTCGACTTCGTGCCCAACCCACGACGGCGGACTCGTCGCCCACGGCCGAGCAGCCTGCACGTGCGGAAGGTCGCCGAGATCGAGCGCCTCGACGCCGAAGGCATCGCCGAGGTCGGTCAGATGACCGACCGAGAGTTCCTTCTCGCCGGGGCCGCGCTCTACGCCGGGGAACGGTTCAAGCGCGATGGTCAGGTGGGGATGGCCAACACCGATCCCGCACTGCTTCGGATGTTCGTCGTCTGGCTTCGACACCATTTCGACATCGACGAGACACGACTTCGGATGCGCCCGTACCTGCACGAGGGCCTTGATCTCGAACGTGCGACCGAGTTCTGGAGCGATCTCCTCGGCATCCCGCCGGCCCAGTTCCGCAAGCCGTACCGGGCGGTCGCTGATCCGACACGGCGAATCGCCAAGCACGTCTACGGATGCCCGGCGGTCACATACGGCTCGTCATCGCTGCATCGCCGTGTCATGGGACTCGTCCGGGCGCTATCGTCCACTGCTGCCCTTTCCGGGGTAGCTCAGTTGGCAGAGCACCGGCCTGTTAAGTCGATTGTCGTGGGTTCGAGCCCCACCCCCGGAGCGAAGGTCGGGTCGACCGCACAGGGCGGTAGCTCAGTGGTCAGAGCAAGGGACTCATAATCCCCGGGTCGTGGGTTCGATCCCCACCCGCCCTACTACCAGGA
>JALZNU010000306.1 GCA_030857495.1 Actinomycetota bacterium
GCAGCTACGGGGCGATCGTGCTCGACGTCATGCTCCCCGGCCGAAACGGGTTCGAGGTGTGCGCCGACCTCCGCAGGCGTGACGACTGGACGCCGATCCTGATGCTGACGGCGAAGCAGGGAGACCTTGACGAGGCGGAATCGCTCGACACCGGTGCCGACGACTTCCTCTCCAAGCCGTTCTCGTTCGAGGTGCTGGTCGCCCGCATCCGAGCCCTGCTGCGGCGCGCCGGCAGGCACCCGGTCGCTCCCGTCGAGGTCGGCGACCTCCGCATCGACCCGGCGCAGCGCCGCGTCTGGCGTGGCGGTCGGGCACTCGAGATCACGGCGCGCCAGTTCCAGGTGCTCGAGCTGCTCGTGCGTCGCGCCGGTGAGGTCGTCAGCAAGGACGAGCTGCTCGAGGGCGTCTGGCAGCACGATTTCGACGGCGACCCGAACATCGTCGAGGTCTACATCCGGCGGTTGCGTCGCCAACTCGACGAACCGTTCGGTCGCCACTCGATCGAGACCGTCCGCGGTGCGGGGTACCGACTCGTCGACGACCGGGCGCAGCGGTGAGGCGTTGACCGTGTCGCCGTCGCCGGCAACGGCGGCCGTGCGTTCGTTGCGGCGCCGGTTGACCGCCGTCGCCGTGGTGGTGCTCGCCGTCGTGCTCGTCGTCGCCGGTGTCGTCCTCGTCGGCGTGCAGCGCCGACAGCTCGAGGACCGCATCGACGACCGCCTGCGCGCCCGTGCCGACGAGGTCGAGGTGCTGCTTGCCGCCGACATCGACCCGCAGCCGGTGATCGAGGACGGCAGGCTCGAGGAACGCGCTGCGCAGATAGTGACCGCTGACGGTGAAGTCATCGCCGCGACGCAAAACCTGTCGGGGCTCGAACCGATCGCCGCCGTGCCGTCGGACGACGAGGCGCTGCGCACCGTCGACGATCTCCCCGTCGACGACGACCGCTTCCACGTGCTGAGCCGGCGGATCACGATCGACGGCTCGCCCGGCGTCGTGCACGTCGCCGAGACGGTCGACGAGGTCGACGAGAGCGTGAACACGCTCGTGCGGTCGCTGGCGTTCGCCGTCCCGCCTGTGCTGTTGATGCTGGCGTGGCTCACGTGGTGGCTGACGGGACGCGCCGTGCGCCCCGTGGAGGAGGCCGCGATCCGCCAGGCGCGCTTCGTCAGCGACGCGTCGCACGAGTTGCGCAGCCCGCTGACCCGACTGCACACCCGGCTCGAGGTCGACCTCGCCCATCCCGACGGCGTCGATCTGCGCGACACCGCCGCCGCCGCGCTCGACGAGAGTCGCGCCATGGAGCACCTCGTCGACGATCTGTTGCACCTCGCCCGCTCGGACGGTGTCCCCGACCGAGCCCGCTGGACCGTGTTCGATCTCGACGACGTCGTCCTCGGCGAAGCCAGAGCGACGGCGACGCACGGCCACCGCGTCGACACGTCCCGTGTCTCGGGAGCCGTGGTGCGTGGCGACCGACCGGAGCTCGCCAGGGTGGTACGAAACCTGGTCGACAACGCCGCACGACACGCCGAGACGTCGGTCGTGATCGCCCTCGGTGACGTCGGGCGCTCGGTGATGCTCACCGTCGACGACGACGGGCCCGGCATCGCCGCCGATCAGCGAACGCACGTCTTCGAGCGGTTCACACGCCTCGACGAGGCACGCAGCCGGACGAGAGGCGGCGCCGGCCTCGGACTCTCCATCGCCCGGGACATCGTCGTCCGCCACGGCGGCACGGTGGAGATCGACGACGCCCCGATCGGCGGCGCGAGACTGCGCGTCGTGCTTCCGCAACCGCGCGACAGCGTCGCGCGGTGACACACCCGGGTTCGCCGCCCTCGGCCCCGCCCGAGCCTGTGTCGGCGCTGTCCGCCGGCGCTGCGTGTTATCGCTGACTCAAGCGGGTGTTCGAACCGCTCACAACGGTCGAACTGGTCGGGCATCACCCCCGAGTCGGCCAGGACGACCAGATCGCCTCGACGTGACGATGGTCGGTGCCGCAACAACCGCCTGCGACGGTGAGGTTGGGGAACGCGAGACGGAGCTGAGCGTGGGCGGCAGCGAGGTCATCAGGATCGCCGTCGTCGAGTTCGGTGGCCTCGTCGAGCTCGGCGTGGCTCATCGTGGATGCGTTGGCGCGGACCCCGAGGACGCGTTCGCGCCACGGCGCGTCGTCGTCGCCGAGTGCGTGAGCGATGTGCGTGGGATGGGCGCAGTTGACGAGGTAGTAGTCGGGTCCGCCATCCGTCTCGGCGTCGACGGTGTCGATGGCTGCGGCGAGCGTGGTGCCGCTCGCCAGCAGGCCGTCGGTCTCGACGGTGAACGAGATCGCAACGGGCATGGCGACGATCCTCGCCGCCCGAACGATGCCGATCGCTTCGTTCGCCTCGACGAGCGTGTATGCGCTGACGAGGTCGGCGGCAGTGTCGGAGAACGATGCGATCTGCAGGGCGTGGTACGCCTGCGCCTCGCCCGGTGACATGTGGGTGTCGGCGAGGTAGCCGTCGCCGCGTGGGCCGATGCAGCCACTGATGACGATCGGCTCCACGTCTGGGTTGCGTTCCCGAACGGCGACGAGCTGATCGACTGCGGCGCGGTTGACCCGGTCGAGCTCGTCGGCGCCGTAACCGACGGTGGCGCCCCACTCGGGGTTCGCCCGCCATGTCGGCGTCTCGAGCACGGCGCCGACGCCGTGGCGCCTGGCGATGTCGACGTAGTCCTGGAAGTAGGCGTCGAGCAGCTCGCGCCCCCGCTCGTCGTCGAGCAGTGGGAACGAGGCGAACGACGGCAGGTCGACGTCGTGGTGGAAGATGAGATCGGTCTCGAGCCCGCCGTCGGCAGCCATCGGCCGGCCGTGCAGCTGCGGCAGCTCAGCGCGGTAGCGGGCCGAGATAGCGGCGGTGGTCGTGGAGTTGTCCGGTGTGGTCATGGTTCGCCTTTCGTGAAACAGACTGACCGGTCTGTTGTTGTAACAGACTGTCTGGTCTGATACAAGGGGGTATGCCACGGGACGGAACTGCGACGCG
>JALZNU010000307.1 GCA_030857495.1 Actinomycetota bacterium
GAGGCGCTGCGCAGCAGCGAGCGCGACGTTGCCGCCGAAGCTGTGCCCGAACAGCAGCGCTCGTCTGCCCGAGAGCAATGCCTCGACGTCGTCGACCTGCGACGCGACGTCGAACGGCCCGGGGTGCGGGACCGAGCGCCCGTACCCGCGGCGATCGAACCGCAGCACGCGGAAGCGGTCGTCGAGCCGTCGTGACAACTTCGCCAGCCCCGTCGCGCGATCCATCGAACCGTGGACCAGCACGACGAGCGGTGCGCCGTCCGGCCCGTGCTCCTCGTGCCAGATCACCGGTCGCGCCGTCTCGCCGACCCCACGCTGGCGGCTCACGTGATCCTGATGACGCGCAGCACGTCAGCCGACCAGTCAGCCGGTCCCCCGGGCGCGCCGGCGAGCACCACCACGAGGTCGCCGACGGTCACCATGTCGTTCGAGACGCGCTCGACGGCGAACCACACCATCTCGTCGGTCGTCGCCGTCGTCTCCACCTGGATCGGCACGATCCCCCAGCTCAGCTGCAGCGCGCGCACGACGGAACCGTCGGGCGACAGGGCTACGAGCGGTGTCGCGGGCCGGAACCTCGCCATCGCCCTGGCGGTCCGCCCGGTGCGCGTACAGCACAGGATCGCAGCCGCCTCGATGTCGTAGGCCGCCTGCCACGCGGCGTGTGTCATCGCAGCCGCCGTGCGATCGGGGACCGAGAGATGCCGCACACGTTCGAGACCGGCGAGCCGCTCGGCCCATTGGTGGTAGGAGGCGTCGGCCTCTGCACGAGCGGCGATGCCCGACATCGTGCGCACGACGAGCGCAGGATCGTGGCCGATGGCCGTCTCGCCCGACAGCATCAGCGCGTCGGTGCCGTCGAACACGGCATTGGCGACGTCGCTCACCTCGGCGCGGGTGGGCGACGGCGCGTTGATCATCGACTCCAGCATCTGCGTCGCCGTGATGACGGGGACGCCGTGCTCGACGCAGTGGCGAATGATCCGCTTCTGCATGTGCGGGACGTCCTCGAGCGGGCAGTCGATGCCGAGGTCGCCCCTCGCGACCATGATCGCGTCCGCCGCCTCGGCGATCCCGGCGAGCGCGTCGTAGGCGGCGCCGGTCTCGATCTTGGCAACGACCCGGGCACGCGTGCCGACGACGTCGCGGATGGCGGTGACGTCACGCGCGTCGCGCACGAACGAGATCGCGACGAATTCGACTCCGGCGCCGGCTATCACGTCGGCCAGCACGCAGTCCTCCTCGGTCGGCGACGTCAGCGCCTCACACATGAGGTGCACGCCGGGCCGTCCCTGCATCCGGGCGCCGTTGCGCACGACCGCCGTTGCGCCGTCGTCACCGACGTCGAGCACCTCGAGCACGACCGTCCCGTCGCCGACGATGACGCGTTCGCCGGGACCGATCTCGTCGAGCAGCGGCGGGTAGTCGACCTGGATCTCGCCTGCCGTCGAACGCTCGTTGCCGGGCACGAGCCGCACGAGGGCATCGGTGACGAGGATCACTCCCTCGTCGGGGAACGCACCCGCCCGGATCTTCGGACCGGGGAGATCGGCGATGACGGCGACGGGCTTGCCGAACGCATCGGCTGTCGCCCTGACCGCTGCCAGCCGGTCGAGGTGCTCGTCGATCGGTCCGTGGCTGAGGTTCAGGCGGACGACGTCCACACCCGCCTCGAAGAGGCGGCGCAGGATCGCCGGCGATTCGCTCGCCGGACCGATCGTGGCAACGATCTTGGTTCGCCTGGTCACGTGTCAGTATTGAACTCGGTATATGAACCCCTCGCCCGATTCTGGCTCCCCGACCGCCCACGAGGGCCCTGGCGACCGGGTCGTCGCAGACCTGATCGAGTACCTCGACGCCTCGCCGTCGCCGTGGCACGCGGTGGATTCGTCGGCACGACGGCTCGCCGCCGCCGGATACGTCGAGGCCGACGCAACCGCACGTTGGGACGGCGCTGCCGAGCGCGGCTACGTGGTGCGCGACGGGTCGCTCGTGGCCTGGAACATGCCGCGCACGCTCCCCCACACCGTGCGCATCGTGGGTGCCCACACGGACTCGCCGGGCCTGCGCGTCACGCCCCAACCGGACTCGGAGCGCGCCGGGTTCTCGCAGCTCGCGGTCGAGATCTACGGCGGCGCGTTGCTCAACAGCTGGCTCGATCGCGACCTCGGTGTCGCCGGGCGTGTCGTCGCCTGCGACGGCAGGGCCGAACTGGTGCGCGTCGACGAGCCCGTCGCCCGCGTGCCGCAATTGGCGATCCATCTCGACCGCGACGTCAACGACCGTGGGCTCGTGCTCGACCGCCACAGCCACGTCAGGCCCGTGTGGGCCACCACGGCGTCGGACATCGGCAACTTCGCGGGCTGGCTCGGGTCGGCTACCGGCACGGAGGTCGGCCGTGAGTCGTGGGAGTTGTGCCTCTACGACATCCAGGGTGCCGCGCTGCTCGGCGGCGATCGGTCGCTGCTGGCGAGCGCCCGGATCGACAATCAGGTGTCATGCTGGGCGGCGACGTCGGCGCTTGCAACGACGGAGTCCGAGGACGACGGAGCCGGCGCGTTGATCGCGCTCTTCGACCACGAGGAGGTTGGTTCCGGTTCGGCGACGGGCGCTGCGGGTCCGCTGCTCGAATCGGTGCTCGATCGCCTCGTCGCAGCCCGAGGTGGCGACGTCGAGGACCGCTGGCGCATCGCCGCCAGCTCGTCGTGCGTGTCGGCCGACGGCGCTCACGCGGTGCACCCCAACTACCCGGAGCGCCACGATCCGCTCCACGGGCCGATCGTCAACGGCGGGCCCGTCATCAAGCTCAACGCCAACCAGCGCTACGCCACGTCGGCGCGCACGGCGGCACTGTTCCGCCGCGCATGCCAGGCCGTCGGCAGTGACGTCCAGGTGTTCGTCTCGCGCAACAACATGCCGTGCGGGTCCACCATCGGCCCGGTCACGGCGACCCGGCTCGGCATCGACACCGTCGATGTCGGCGTTGCGCAGCTGTCGATGCACTCGGCCCGAGAGCTCTGCGGCGCA
>JALZNU010000308.1 GCA_030857495.1 Actinomycetota bacterium
GGGGAAGTCGCCACGCTCGATGTACTTCACCCATGTGCGGTTGACGCCGAGCGGGATGTCGTGCTCGGACTTGCACGCCACGGTGCAGGCGTGGCATCCGATGCACGACTCGCTGTCGAGCAGGAACCCGAGCCTCGTCATGTTCCTCCTCGAAGCACGAGCGCAGTGTCCCATGGTTCCCCCGCGCAGACCTCCATTGGGGAGCGCATGCCTACTGCAAAACAGTAGGTTCCACATCCGGTTTCGCGGTAGGATCTCTGGGCATGGACGTGTCGCCGTTCCCGTACCAGGGCCCACTCCAACCCGACCAGGTGCGGGCTCGTCGCGAGCTGATTGCCGACCTCACCGAGCGCCTGACCGAGCACAGAGTCACGGCGTTGCTCGGCCCGCGCCGCTACGGCAAGACGAGCGTGCTGCGCCGCGTGGCGTCCGACGTCGTCCACGCCGGCGTGTCGGTCGTGTGGATCGATCTCTACGAAGTTGCCTCGATGTCGGACGTCGCTGCGCGGCTCGACGACGCCATCGCCAGGGTGCCCGGCGGGTTCGCCGAGCTCGCCAACAAGGTCGCTGCGGCGGCCTCCGTCAACCTCGGCGTCGTCAGCTTCGAACTGCGCTCGGCCACCAGGTCGCGACCCGATCCGCTGCTCGTGGCGCACGGCCTGCTCGACGTCCTCACGCGCACGGCGGCGGAGTCGCCGACCGTCGTGGTGTTCGACGAGTTCTCCAGCATCTCGCGCGTCGACGGTGCGGCCGGGTTGCTGCGCACGAAGCTGCAGCACCACTTCCAGGACATCGGCCTCGTGTTCGCCGGGTCGGAACCGTCGATGATGCGCACGCTCTTCAGCGATCAGGCAGCGCCGTTCTACGCCCAGGCCGATCTCGTCGAGATCGGGCCGCTCTCGAACGAGGAGGTCGTCGACGTCGTCACCGAGGGCTTCATCGCCACGGGACGACGCGCCGGTCCCCTGCCGCGCAACATCGCCGCGTTCACCCGCGGTCATCCGCAGCGCTCGATGCAGGCCGCCGACACCGCATGGCGACTCGTCGCTCCCGGCGACGAGGCCGACGCCACGACGTGGGAGGAGACGTTGACGCTGCTGCGCGACGCCACCGCCGACGGCAACGAGCGACTGTTCTCCGGGCTGCAGGACGGCGAGAAGGCCGTGCTGCGTGCGATCGCCTCGGGCGGTTCGATCTTCGGCACCGCGGCGAGCGTGCTCGACCTGCCGACCGGCACGGCCCAGCACGCGAGGCGACGACTCGTCGATCGCGGCCACCTGACGTCCGGCGATTCCGGCGTGAGCATCGTCGACCCGGTGTTCGCCGACTGGATCCGCCGCCGCTTCCCAATCTGAGCACGCGACGGAGCCGTAGTGCCCCCCGCCCCGCGTCACGATGCCACGTCCGCGTGCTGCGCCGACCAGGCGCCGTAGCCGCCGAGGAGGTCGGTGACGTCGGCGAAACCTGCTGCCGCCATCCTGCTGGCAGCGATCGACGAGCGATAGCCACCGGCGCAGTACACGACGGTCGGACGCATCGCGTCGAGCGTGTGCAATCGCTCGTTCAGCGTCGTCAGCGGGATCTCGATCGCGTCGGGGATCGTCCCGCCCGCAGTCTCCCCCGGCTGGCGCACGTCGACGAGCTGCAGATCGGGCTCGGCAGCGCGGAGCCGATCGAGTTCGGTGACGTCGAGGCGGCGGCTGTGGGCGACGTCGTCGGGGTGGGCGACGAACACCTCGAGCGGCTCGGCAAGGGCCCCGACGACGTTGTCGAAGCCGATCCGGGCGAGCCTGTTCTTGGCGTCACGCTCGGTTCCCGGGTCGGCGACGAGGATGATCGGCGCACCGGGCTGGATGACGCCGCCCGCGTACTCGGCATAGCGGCCGTCGAGGCCGACGTTGATCGAGCCGACGAGGTGGCCGACGGCGAACTCGTTGGAGTCACGGGTGTCGAGCACGACGGCACCAGCTCGCTGGCGGCGCACGACCTCGGCGAGCGTCAGCGCACCCGGGTCGGCCGTCTCGTCGAGGATCTCGTGCACTTCGCGGTTGCGGGTCGCGTCGAACGCGAAGTAGGCGGGAGGCACGGCCTGGCCCTCCGTGACGACGTCCACGAAGTCGGCCTTCGACATCGCCGCCAAGGCGTAGTTGCTGGTGCGCTGGGCGCCGATGGTCGACCACGTGTCGGTCGACAGGTTCTTGCCGCACGACGAGCCGGCGCCGTGCGCTGGATAGACGCGCGTGGCGTCCGGCAGCGTGAGGAGCTTGTCGTGCAACGAATCGAACAGCATCCCGGCCAGCTGCTCCGACGTCATCCCCTTCGACGACAGGAGGTCGGGTCGGCCCACGTCGCCGACGAAGAGCGCGTCGCCCGTGAGCACGCCGTAGGGCTCGGCGTCGCTGTCGTGCGCGAACACGACGATGCTGATCGACTCGGGGGTGTGCCCCGGCGTGTGACGGATCTCGAGCACCACCTCGCCGAGCGAGATGCGTTCACCGTCAGCCAGCTTGCGCGACTCGAACTCGGTGTCGGCTGCTGCCCCGTAGGCGATGCGTGCGCCGGTGGCGGCGGAGAGCTCGAGATGTCCGGACAGGAAGTCGGCATGGAAGTGCGTCTCGATGACGAGCTCGATGACCATCCCGTGCTCGCTCGCCGAATCGAGGTACGGCCCGATGTCACGACGCGGGTCGATGACCACGGCACGCTTGCTCGACTCGTCGCCGACGAAATACGACGCCTGCGACAGACAGTCGAGGTAGTGCTGCTCGAAGATCACGGGGCCGACTCCGCCGGCGCAAGCACGCTTCGGTAGCGGGCGGTGGGCGACCAGTTGGCGACGAACGTGTAACGGTCGCCGCGGACGACCGACTCACGCCACTCCACGGCACGTCCGCCCGCTCGCACGAGACGTTCGATGAGGAATGCCGCCTCTCGCCGTCCGAGCTCGAGCCGCGCCCGCTCGGCCGGGCTCGGGAACATCGGATGGATCCACTCCGTGCCGGCGTCGACCTCGATGCCACACGT
>JALZNU010000309.1 GCA_030857495.1 Actinomycetota bacterium
GCGCGCCTGCACCACGGTGTCGCCCGGGCACTCGCGGCCGCCGATCCCCGCATCGGCCGCCACCCAGCGACAGAGGTGCGTCGCCTCGACGTCGCGCTGCACCGTGCCCGTCGTCGCGTCGACGGCTTGCCGGTTGCCGTCGCCCGACTCCGGCTCGATCCGCCCGACGAGCCCACCGAGCCCTGGTGGGTGCAGCTGCAACTCGTCGACGACGACGATCCCGGACGCTGGTGCAACGCCGCCGATGTGTGGCAGGCGACGCCGCTCGCAGTCGACCTCGCCGGCCGGCCCGACCACCTCTCGGTCCTCGCCGAGGTCGCCAGGACCGCCGCACACCTGCTGGCCGACGAGCTGGCGCAGCTCGCGTCGTGGTCGGGCGAGCCCCACCCCGACGAGATCGCGCTCGAGGTCGGCGAGGTGCCGGCCTTCCTCGATCGCGCCGCACGACGCCTCGCGCGACTCGACATCGAACTCATCGGCCCCGAACGCCTGCTGCACGGCACGCCGCGCCTGCACGCCGTCGTCGACGACGCCGAGTCCGACGGTGAGGGTCCGTCGAGGGGCCGACTCGGTCGCCAAGCGGTCATCGAGTGGTCGCTCGTCGTCGACGACGGAGAGGGCTCCCACACGCTCGACGACGCCAGCCTTGCGCGAGCAGCCGCCGCAGGCGCCCGACTGATGCACCAGGACGGCCGGTGGATCCGGCTCGACCCCGACACCGTGCAGGCGGCCACCACCCGACTGCACACGCTGCGCGAGACGAGGCGCCGCGTCGACCCCGCAGGCCTGCTGGCGCTCGCCGCCGAGTCCGTCGGCGACGGCATCGCCGACGGCGCGACCGCCACGCCGGATTCCACGCCGATCTCGCTCGAAGCCACACACGGTTGGGCGATGGAACTGCTGTCGGGGCTCGGCGACGATCAGCTCAGCGAGGCCGTCGCGCCCGAGTCGTTCGTCGGCACGCTGCGGCCGTACCAGTCGCGCGGGCTCTCGTGGCTGCGCCTCCTCGCCGACATCGGCGTCGGCGGATGCCTCGCTGACGACATGGGTCTCGGCAAGACCGCCACCACCATCGCCCACCTCGCCGGCAAGCCGGGACCGCACCTCGTCGTGTGCCCGCTCAGCGTCGTGCGCAACTGGCAACAGGAGTGCGGCCGGTTCGCCCCGTCGCTGCAGACCCGGATCCATCACGGCGCCGTGCGCGAGCGCGCCCAGCAAGCCTCGCTGTTCTCCATCACCGACGACGATGTCGTCATCACGACCTACGGCGTGCTCACGCGCGACCTCGACACCCTGCGCGCGGTGCAATGGGGCACGGTCGTGCTCGACGAGGCGCAGGCGGTGAAGAACTCGTCCACCATCGCCGCCCGCAGCGTTCGGGCGCTCGCCGCCGGCCAGAAGATCGCCCTCACCGGAACACCCGTCGAGAACCGGCTCACCGATCTGTGGGCCGTGCTCGACGCCGTGAACCCGGGGCTCCTCGGGTCCAAGCGTCGTTTCCGCGAGGAGTTCGCCAACCCGATCGAGCGCCACGACGATCGCCTCGCGGCGAGCCGGCTCCGGGCGCTGACCCGCCCGCTCGTCCTGCGTCGCACGAAGTCCGATCGCAGCCTCGTCCCCGACCTCCCCGACAAGATCGAGAAGGTCGCGTGGGCGACGCTCACCGACGAGCAGGCCGTGATGTACCGCCAGGTCGTCGACGAGCTGCTCGTCGATGCCGATCGCGAAACCGGCATGCGACGGCGAGGCATCGTGCTTGCCGCCATCACTCGCCTCAAGCAGATCTGCAACCACCCGGCGCACGCCCTCGCCGACGGCTCACGCCTTGCGCATCGCAGCGGCAAGCTCAACCGGCTCGACCAGTTGCTCGGCCACATCCTCGACGTCGACGGACAGGCGCTCGTGTTCACGCAGTACACGGCGATGGGCGTGCTGCTCGCGCAACACCTGCGCGACCAGACCGGCCAGGCCGTGCCGTTCCTGCAAGGTTCGGTCAGCGTCGCAGCTCGCGCCGACATGGTCGATCGGTTCCAGTCGGGCGCCGATCGCGTCCTGCTCATCTCGCTACGCGCCGGGGGCACGGGACTCAACCTCACGGCGGCGTCGCACGTCGTCCACTACGACCGCTGGTGGAACCCTGCCGTCGAGAACCAGGCCACCGACCGTGCATGGCGCATCGGACAACGCCGCACCGTGATGGTGCACAAACTCGTCACCGAGGGCACCGTGGAAGAGCGCATCGCCACGGTCATCAACGACAAGCGCGCCGTCGCCGACGCCGCAGTCGGACACGGCGACGGATGGATCTCCGAGATGACGACCGCCGAACTGGCCCGGCTCGTGCGATTCGACCCCGACGGTGACCGACCGTGAATTCCGGGCGGATCTTCGGTCGCGACCTGCCGGGACAGTTCATGGCCGCACGGCTGCGAGCGGTCACGTCCGAGCTGTCCACGCCCGAGCGCGTCGCCCGCGGCCGTGAGTACGCCGCCACCGATGCCGTGCTGTCACTCGACGTCCACGCCGGGAAGGTCACGGCCGCGGTGCTGGGATCACGGGCACAGCCCTACGAGGTCACGGTGCACGTCACGCCGGGAGACGGACCACCTGTCCGTCACGAGGTCGACGCCCGCTGCACGTGTCCCGACGAGCCCGAAGCCGCATGGCTGCTGTGCAAGCACGCCGTGGCCGCACTGATCATGCTCGCCGGCGAGGTCGCCCACGACCCCGATCTGCTGGTGCGCTGGCGCCGTCCTCGCGCCGGTGGCGACGATGCAGCGTCCACCATCACCGAGCCCGCAGCCCCACCGGCGTCGACGCGTGTGGATGCCGATGCGGCGCTGTCTCGTGCCGTCACGATCGACGCACTCGACGCCATCTTGCGCGTGCCCGACGGCGCCGTCGTGCCAGAGATCCCCGATCTCGAGCCGCTTCTTGGCGCACCGCTCCCCGGTGATCTCGATCGCGCGGTGACACTCGCGCTCGACGTGCTGCGGGCCTCGCGCTGCCCGCGGGGCACC
>JALZNU010000310.1 GCA_030857495.1 Actinomycetota bacterium
CCGCCAGGGCTCCACTGCCCTCGCCGAGGCGGAGCCCGAGGTCGAGCAGCGGTTCGCGTCCGATGACAGTGAGCAGGCGCCGGTGCCCGAGCTCGGCCGAGCAGTGCCCGGCGATGCAGTGCTCGAGCGCCGTGGGGTCGAGCGCGTGGAGCACGAGCGCCGAGGCGCCGACCACGAAGCCATCGAGGACCACCGGTATCGATCGGCGCCTCGCGGCCGCGACTCCGGCGGCGATCGCGACGAGCTCGGCCCCGCCGACTTGACGGAGGAGCTCGACGGGATCGGAGATCGCTGCCACGCGGCGCAGCGCCACGTCGACCGCCTCGATCTTGCGGGCGAGTCCGGCGTCGTCGAGTCCCGACCCGCGACCGGTCCACCCCGACGCATCGCGGTCGGTCACCGCAGCGGCAACGGCCGCGGCGGCCGTGGTGTTGCCGATGCCCACCTCACCGAAGACGAGCAGGTCGGCGTCGAGCGAGTCGACCGTGGCCGTTGCGAGCTCGACGATCTCGTCGAATCGGGCGTGGTCGAGCGCGGGCTCGTGGCGGATGTCGCCTGTCGGTCGTCCGATCCCGACGTCCACTGCGATGTCCTGGACGCCCAGTTCCTTGGCGAACACGGCGGCGGTCGACTTGCCCTGCTGGTGGGCACGGAACATCTCGGCGGTGATGTCAGCCGGGAAGGCGCTCACTTCCGTTGCCCGGATGATGCCGTGATCACCGAAGAAGAGGACGAGTGCGGGGCGGTCGATGTGAGGAGTCGTCGTGTGTTGCCAGCCCGCCAGCCACGCCGCCCACGTGTCGAGCACGCCGTGCGCCCCTCGCGGTCGCAGGTTCTCCTCCGAGCGATCGTGCACGACGCGCGTGCAGTCCACGTCGAAGGTGGGGAGGTCGGCCACGAGCCGGTGCAGCGTCGTGCTCACGTTGCCGCCGGCGTGGACGACGCGACCTGGTCACCGAGTTCCAGCACGCGCCCTGCAACGAGGAAGGCGGCGCGATCGGCGAGCGTCGACACCCGCTGGTTCACGAGGCCGAGAGTGTCGCGGTAGTCGCGTCCGAGCTCGGTCGCGGGGTGGACGCCCATCCCGACCTCGTTCGAGATGACGACGGTCGGTCCCGACCGCTCGTGGGCTGCCGTGGCGAATTGCTCGGACGCTTTCACGATCGCGTCGATGCCGTCACCGCGCGCCATCAGGTTCGACACCCACAACGTCAGGCAATCGACGATGACCATGTCATCGGCGGCGAGTCCTGCCAGCGCTGCAGCGAGCTCGATGGGTTCCTCGATCGTGGGCCAGCCGGGCCGTTCCGCGCGATGGCGGGCGATGCGCTCGGCCAGCGACGTGTCGTCGGATGGCGCCGTTGCGAGGAACTGGACGTCACCGCCCGCCTCGGCGTGCTCTCGCCCCCACGCCACGGCGAGGGTGCTCTTACCGCTGCGCGCGCCCCCGAGCACGAGCGTGAGCATCGGCTCAGTAGTCGATCCCGCGCATCGCGCGGATGCCGCGGTCGTAGGCGTGTTTGATCGGGCGCATCTCGGTGACGGTGTCGGCGACATCGACGAGGGCCTGCGGCGCATCGCGACCGGTGACCACGATGTTGACGTTCGTCGGACGGTCGGCGATCGCCGTCACCACGACATCGGTGTCGAGCCACCCCCACGTGCAGAGGTAGGTCAGCTCGTCGAGGATGACGAGTTGATGTTCGCCGCCGGCGATGAGCTGTGCGGCGACGCTCCACGCCTCGGCCGCGCGGGCGCGATCGGACTCGAGGTCGTCGGAGTTCCAGGTGAAGCCGTCGCCGAGCGCGTGCCAGTCGACGCCGAGCTGGCGTCCGAGTGCCTCCTCGCCGACCTTCCACTCGTTGCTCTTGATGAACTGGCAGACAGCGACGTTCCATCCGCGGGCGATGCCACGGACCATCACACCGAACGCTGCGGTGCTCTTGCCCTTGCCATCGCCCGTGTTCACCACCACCAGCGACGTGGCGCGGTGCAGGTCGGGACGGATCGGGTCGTCCGTCGGCGGCGTGTCGGTCATCGCTGCGGAGTGTAGGCACGGCGGGACGCACCGCTATTGGTGCCGAGCCTTGGTTCGTCGGTGTACCCGAAAGCCACGCGGACGGGTCGTTGAGGTAGAGCTCGAGGATCGTGCCGTCGGCGTCATTGGCCTGGGGCGTCGGTCAACGTCAGTCGATCCACGCTCCGAGGTGCCTGCCGCTGAGCTGGACACCCGATCCGGCCGACCGGCGCCACCGTCGGATAGCTTTGCAGCCGACGAGAGGACACACACATGGAGCGCCGCCGGTTCATCCGTAACACCGCTGTCGCTGCGGGCGGTATAGCCCTCGGACCAGCGTTCTGGAGCCAGCTGTTCGCCGGCGAGGCAGCGGCATCGGGGGGCTGCCTCGTCCAGCGCGTCCGTCCGCCCTATGGGCCGCTGAAGCGGCCGGATGCCAACGGCATCCTGCTGCCGGAGGGTTTCACCAGCCGCGTGGTGGCGACCACCGGCAAGAACGTGCCGGGCACCACGTACCGATGGCACCGCGCCCCGGACGGTGGCGCCTGCTTCGTCGTGCCGGGCGGTGGCGGCGACTACGTGTACGTCTCGAACAGCGAGGTGGGGCAGGCCTCCGGTGGCGGCGCGAGTGCCGTGCGCTTCTCCCAGGGCGGCGCAGTGAAGCGCGCCTACCGGATCCTCGGCGGCACGAACATCAACTGCGCCGGCGGGCCGACACCGTGGGGCACGTGGCTGTCGGGCGAGGAGTACGACGACGGACGGGTGTGGGAGTGCGATCCGTTCAGACCTTCGCAGGGTGTCGCTCGTCCGGCGCTCGGGTTCTACGCCCACGAGGGGGCAGCGGTCGACCCTGCGAACGGCCACGTCTACCTTACCGAGGACCGCCCTGACGGACGGCTCTACCGGTTCAAGCCGGCCGCCTACCCGGACCTGTCCGCAGGACGGCTCCAGGTCGCACGTGTCGTCGCCAATGGGTCGGTCGTCCCCATGGCGACCA
>JALZNU010000311.1 GCA_030857495.1 Actinomycetota bacterium
CACATGGCGCATCGAACTGGCGCCCCGCAGGCGCGAGATCCTCGATGGGCACGGCCGCCGGCAGATCCCAGCGGGACGACGCCGGCCCGTCGTCGTGAGACCGCCACGGGCGTGCCAACAAGACCGATCCCGACGTGATGACCGTGACGCCACCGCGTGCGTCGATCGTCACGATGCGGATCCGCTCGTGGCCACCGACCATCGACGCTGCCGCAGAGCGCAGCGAGAGATCGAGCCTGGCGTGGCGTTCCGGGCCCTCGAGCCGCCGCAGCGAGCGCTCGGTGTCGACGAGCGCGACCGGACGCTGTGGGAGCCGCGCTGTCACCGACGACGACCGCAGCCGGCGGCGGCGGTGCGTGTCGACGACAGCGAGCACGCCGATCGCCAGTGCGCCGGCCCCGAACGCCACCGGTGAGAACGGACCTCCGCTTCGCCCCTCGACGCCATCGAGGCTACCCGGGACCGTGAGCGCCGGTGGCTCCTCGTTCGACGTTGCCGGCTGTGCGACGGTTGGTTGCGTCTCGAGCGGATCGTCGACCGGCACCGGCGTGGTGGGCGCCGGCACGTCGGTGGTGTCGGGCGCCTCCGATGCCGGTCGCTCGGCCCGCTCCGCTCGCTCGGGCCGCTCCGGCCGAGCTGGCCGCTCCGGTCGCTCGGGCCGCTCCCGCTCGGGCGGTGGCGCCTCCAGCGCCGGTTGGCGACCGATCGCCGGCAGCGTGATCTTCTCACCCGGGTAGATGAGGTTTGGGTCCTCGACGACCACGCGGTTCGTGGCGGCGACCCGGTCGACATAGTCGACCGTCGCTGCGACGTCGCGGCTGCCGATCTGCTCGAGTCGATGCTCGGACAGGGCCCACAGCGTGTCGCCCGCCTCGATGGTCACGACCTCTGGCGGCAGGACCGCTGGCACAAAAGCAGGTTCGGCGTGACGATCCGCCGGACCGTTGCGGTCGGCCGCCCGGGCCGCATCACGCGGGAGGCGCAATTGCCAGCCCGACTGCACCGCACTCGGCGACGTCAGCCGCCGTCCGTCGACCTGCGTTCGGGCGACGTTGAGATCGAAGATCTCCCGCCACCGGTCGGGGTCACCGAGATGGTCTCGGGCGAGGCTGCGCAGCGTCTCGTGGGGCCCCACCGTGACCTCGTCGAGGCCCGGCGACCGTTCGTCGAGGTGTCGCGCGACGGGCGCGACGTCCGGTCGATCGTTGGCACGTACCTCGACCGGATCGACGGGCGCGACGGCCGGGAGTGGCGGCGCGGCGTCGACCATCCGCGGTGACTTGGTCCACAGCGGTACGACGATGAGCAACGTCGCGATCAGTCGTTGCGCCAGCACGCCCAGCCCGGGCGACGGATCGACGATCGGCTCGACGACGACGGGACGTGTTCCGGGTGCGCGCCGCCGGTTCGCCGCTCGCACGACGGCTACCTCGTGGACCTGGCGGACGAGCTCGGTGCCGAGCAGTGCGATCAGGCGGGCCCAGACGAGCCACGCCATTGCGGCGATCAGCCCACCGAGGATGGCCACCTCGTCGCGCATCTCGAGCGCCGCCCGCCCCGGCCACGGGTTGGCGACGGCGAGCACGAGCAACCACGGTCCGCCGACCGCGATCGCAGCGATCACTGCAGCCGAGAACAGTGCGCGGACGACGTCGACAGCTCGGTTCACGTCAACCTCCTCGCACGACGTCGACGCGCTCGGTGGCCGATTCGCGCAGCGTCTTCGAGCCGGGGACACCGAACTGCACGATGTCGCTCATGGACGCAACGCACGTCACCGTCACGGTCACCGACCCGCCGGGTGCCGGCGAACCCGAGACGCTCACCGAGTGGCTCGTGCAGCTCAGACCCGAGTCCACGAGCGACGCCGCGACGGCCTCCTTCGCACGGACGCCGGCTCCACCCGACGACTGCGCACTGACCGCCGCCCGAGCGCCGACGCGCGCTGCGTGCTCGACGTCGCCACTCGCGGTCGTCGTCCGACCGGCCGCGACGATGAACGCGAACAGCAACAGGACGGCCGGCATCAGCACCACCGCCTCCAACGGGCCGGCATCGCCGTGCTGGCCATGCCAGCGGAACCGGGTGACCGAGACGCTCATGGCCGCTCCGACTCCGCGATGAAAACCTCGACGGGCGCCGACGCCGACTCGCTGACCGTGAAGGACGCGAACGGGACGAGGGACGTCACGTCGGCGGACACGGTGACCGTCACGACGTCCGCGCCACCATCGACGGCGACATCGACACCCGACGTCGTCGCACCCGCCGAGGACGCCATCAACGACGACGCGACATCGCCAGGAGCACCGGAGTCCGACGCAGCGGCGATCGCCGCATCCTGCGCGGCGGCCTGGGCGACGTGACGCGCATGGGCGACGAGCGCAGCCTGCAGCCCGAGCACGAGCGCCACGAGCACGACGGGGAAGATGATGACGGTTGCCACGACGCCGCGGTCACCCGCCAGCCTCGACGTCAGCCGGGGATCTTCGACGTCTGCGAGTTCAGCTTGCCGATGATCGCTGCGGCGACGCCGATCGCGGCGACCGCCAGCAGCACCAGCAGGATCACGCCCGCCGTCGTCTCGCCGCGCTCGTCTCGCAGCCGCTCGCCTGCGTCGAGGACTCGCTCCCGAGCCGTCGCCCACCACGCCAGCACCTGTACCTGCATCGGCAGCAACATGGGCTGCCTCCTTTCCGTTGACCCGTCCAGGACGGGAGTAGTGCGAGGTCATTCGAGGAACCCCGCAACGGCTGGGTAGGCGATCAGCACGATCGCCGCGATTGCCATGAGCGCTGGAGCGATGGACATCGTCTCCGACGCCTTCTGTGCCTCGGCTTCTGCGTCGGTGAGCTGCCGGATGCGCAGCGCGGTCGCCTTCGACCGCAACGTGTCGCGCACGCGCGAGCCGGATTCGCCTGCCAGATCCATCGCCGCTGCGAGCTCGCGGAGCTGCCCGAGATCGTGGCTGTGACCGAGATCTTCAAGGGCCACCCACAGCTTCTTGCGG
>JALZNU010000312.1 GCA_030857495.1 Actinomycetota bacterium
GAGCGGAGTGCTCACTCGCTGCCAGGCCCAGGGCGTGGGCGTCGTGACCCAGGGCGGCAACACCGGACTCGTCGGCGGCGGCGTGCCACGCCCCGACGGCGACGCACCTGTCGTGCTCTCGACGATCCGGCTCGACGAGCTCGGGGGCGTCGACTGCGACGCGATGCAGGTGACGGCCGGCGCCGGCGTGACGCTGGCGGCATGGCGGGCGCAGGCGCGCGACGCCGGCCTCGACGCGCCCGTCGACTTCGCCAGCCGCGAGTCGGCAACGATCGGCGGCGCCGTCGCCACCAATGCAGGAGGCTCTCGAGTCGTACGGTTCGGGACGATGCGGTCCCAGGTCGTCGGGATCGAGGCCGTGCTCGCCGACGGATCGGTCGTCGGCTCGCTGTCCGGCCTGCCGAAAGAGACCGCCGGCATCCACTGGCCATCGCTGCTCGCTGGGAGCGAGGGAACGCTCGCCGTCGTCGCGGCCGCACGGCTGCGACTCGTGCCGTGGTATCGCAGGACCGCCACGGCGCTGGTCGCGGTCGACGACATCTCCGCCGCCGTCTCGCTGCTCGCGTACGTGCGGCCACGGCTCGACAGCCTCGATTCCATCGAGCTCGTGCTCCCTGCCGCGATGGCGCTCGTCGCCGAGTACCTCGGAGCCGACGTGCCGGTCGGCGACGCCGGCGCCTACGTGCTCGTCGAGTGCGCCGCCCACGACGACCCGGTGGACGAACTCGCGGCGGCGATCGAGTCGAGCGGCGCGGTGCACGATGCCGCCGTGAGCGCGGAGGGGCCACGACGGGACCACCTCGTCGCCTTTCGCGACCGGATCACGGAGTCGATCGCCGCTGCCGGCGTGCCGTTGAAGCTCGACGTCGCCGTCCCCGTCTCACGCCTCGACGAGCTCGTGCGGCGTGCGACGGCGACGGTCGACGAGCTCGGTGGCCGACTCATCGCCTTCGGCCACCTCGCCGAGGGGAACCTCCACCTGAACGTGCTGGGCGCCGGCGACGCCGAGGAGACCATCACCGACACCGTGCTGCGCACTGCGACAGAACTCGGTGGAACGATCTCGGCAGAGCACGGGATCGGCATCGCCAAAGCGCGGTGGCTCGGGCTCGTGCGCAGTGCCGCCGACCTCGCCGCCGCCCGTGCGGTGCGCGACGCGTTCGATCCGCGGCGGATGCTCAACGCCGGAGTGCTGGAGCCGTGAGCGAGCCACGCGAGCGCGACAGGAGCGTGGGCTGATGGAGATCGGCAGCATCCTCGCCTCGGGTTGGGCGTCTGGGATCAACCTCTACGGCACGGTGTTCCTACTCGGCCTGGCCAACCGGTTCGACTGGGCGAGCACCCCACCCGCGCTCGGCGAGACATGGGTGCTCGTCCTCAGCGGGCTGCTCTACGCCGTCGAGTTCGTCGTCGACAAGATCCCGTGGATCGACAGTCTCTGGGACGCGATCCACACGGCCATCCGCCCGATCGGCGGCGCAATCGTCGGTGCCGTGATCGCCAGGGACATCGGCGAACCCGAAGCGCTCTCGGCGCTGCTCAGCGGTGGGTTCAGCCTGACGGCGCACTCGGCAAAGGCGAGCACCCGTGCGGTCGTCAACCTCTCGCCGGAACCGTTCACGAACATCGGCCTGTCGGTCGTCGAGGACGGCGCCGTGGCCGGCATGGTGGCTCTGGCCATCAACGAGCCGCAGATCGCCGCTGTCGTCGCCGTCGTGTTAGCGGTGCTGTGCATCGTCGTCGTGTGGCTTCTGTTCCGAACGGTCCGTCGTGTCCTCGTCCGCTGGCGAGAACGTCGTCGTGGTGGCCGCGACGTCGCTGCACGGAGAGAGTGAATTCCGTCTTATGAGTGAAATTCCCTCGATCCTTCTGGCATGATCGTCGCATGGAAACAAACCGTGCATCCCGCCGCACGATGTCCGACGAGCACAAGGCTGCACTTGCTCAGGGCCGCACCGAGGGGCGAATCGTCAGGGACTACCTCGAAGCACTCAGGTCCAACCGGCCCAAGCGCGGTCGAAAGCGCACCGAGGCATCGATCACCCGCCGGCTCGAGGCGATCGAGAAGAGCCTCTCCGAGGCAAACCCGTTGAACGAGCTCAAGCTGGTGCAGGAGCGTCGCGACCTTCTTGCCGAGCGCGAATCGATGACGAATGGCGTCGACTTGAGCGACGTCGAGGAGAAGTTCGTGCAGGTCGCAAAGGAATATGGCGAGCGCCAGGGCATCAGTTACTCGTCATGGCGCGAGGTCGGAGTGCAGCCGAACGTGCTCAAGCGCGCCGGCATCAGCCGTTCCGGCTGACCACCTTGCGAACGCCGCTCGCGATCCGTTCGAGCTCCTCGAAGACGAGGTCAACGCGCCCCAGCGAGCGCTGAAGGTCGAACGCGGCGTTCAACTCGTCGCGATCGATTCCCGCTTCTCGCACATCTGGGTCCTCGTCGAGCAGCGCACGGAACGGTTGCGCCCGGTCCCAACTCTGTGCTGCCGCCCGTTGCACGACCCGATACGCGTCGTCACGAGTCATTCCTGCCGCCACGAGAGCAAGCAATACCGGCTGAGAGAATACGAGTCCATGGCTCGACTCCAGGTTCTGGCGCATCCGCTCGGCATCCACCTCGAGGTTCGTGAGGAGGCGCGTCATGCGCGACAGCACGTAGTGCGCAAGCTGGGACGAGTCGGGAATCACGATCCGTTCGACAGAGGAGTGACTGATATCTCGTTCATGCCACAGTGCGACATCCTGCATGCCGGCCATGAGGTTCGACCGGAGCACACGCGCGAGACCGGTCATTGTCTCGGCCGAGATCGGATTTCGCTTGTGTGGCATCGCCGATGAACCCTTTTGACCTGGGGCGAAGCCTTCACGAACTTCCGCGACCTCGGTGCGCTGCAGGTGCCGCAACTCGACAGCCATCACCTCGACGGTCGCTCCGACCGATGCCAGCACCCACAGCAGCTCGGCGTGGCGATCACGGGCGAGCACCTGCGTCGCCGGCACGGGCGTGAGGC
>JALZNU010000313.1 GCA_030857495.1 Actinomycetota bacterium
CGGAACCCGTGGAACAGTGAGTTCTCCACCGGTGGGTCGTCGGGTGGATCCGGCGCTGCCGTCGCCGCCGGGTTCGTGCCGGTCGCCCATGCCTCCGACGGTGGAGGCTCGATCCGCATCCCTGCGGCGAACTGCGGTTTGGTCGGCCTCAAGCCCTCGCGGGGACGGATCTCGGCGGGTCCGCTCGTCGGCAGCAACTGGCTCGGCGCGTCGACCGACGGCGCCGTGACCCGGACGGTTCGTGACGCGGCGGCGATGCTCGACGTCCTCGCCGGGTACGAGCCGGGCGATCCCGTCACCGCACCGCCTCCGGCGCGCCCCTTCGCCGACGAGGTCGGCGCCGACCCGGGGCGCCTTCGCATCGGCGTCGTCGACCAGCCGCCCTTCTCGGGCTACTCCGCCGATGAACAGGCGGCCGCCGGGGTGCGAGCCGTCGCCGACGCGCTGGCCGGCCTCGGCCACGACGTCGCCGACGCCTGGCCGGCGGCGATGGGGGAGGATGAGTTCCGCGTCCACTTCCTGAACATCGTCGCCGCCTACACGGCCGAGGACCTCGCCTGGATCGAGAAGGCGGCGGGACGACCGCTGACCGACGACGACATCGAGGGCGGGAACCAGGCGCTCGCCGAGATCGGACGGGCGCTTCCCGTCGCGGTGTTCCTCGAGACGGAAGGTTGGTTGCACGCCTGGTGCCGGAGGGTGGTCGAGTGGTGGTTCGGCGACGATGCCTACGACCTGCTGCTCTGCCCGGTGCTCAACGGACCGCCGCCCCGCATCGGCGACTTGATGGACCCTGATACCGGCACCGACGCGCTGCTCGCCCTCTTCCAGTACACGAGCCAGTTCAACGTCACGGGACAGCCGGCGATCTCGCTGCCGTTGCACACGTCGACCGAAGGCTTGCCGATGGGGATCCAACTCGTCGCCGCCCCTGCCCGAGAGGAACGCCTGCTGCAGGTCGCCGCGCAGCTCGAGTCGGCGATGCCATGGTCCGACCGCCACCCCGCCGCGGTGGGTGGCGCATGAACTCCCGCACCGCGCCCGTTGGCGCCGTCGAGGCGATCATGACCACGCGGGCGATGCGGCGTTTCACCGATGATCCCGTCGATCTCGAGGTCGTGCGCACCTGCCTTGCCGCTGCGCAGCAGGCGCCGAGCGGGGGCAACGTGCAGCCCCAGCAGTACGTCGTGCTCACCGACGACGAGCCGAGGGGGCGGATCGGTGACATCTACCGTCGCTCGTTCGACCGCTACGAGGCGTCGCTGCCAGCGCGCGAGTTCCGCGACGAGTCGCAACGTGCGGCATGGGAACGCACCAGCGCAGCGAGCCGGTACCTCGCCGACCACCTCGCCGAGGCGCCGGTCATCGTCGTGTTCCTACAACCACTCATTCCGTGGGGTGGTCGAGACGACGAGGGCGAGCTCGACATCGGACGCCTCGACGCGAGCGTCTACCCGGCGGTGCAGAACTTCTGCGTGGCGGCGAGGGCGCACGGGCTCGGCACCGCACTCACGACCGTGATCCGCGTCCACGGTGCCGAGGCGCTGGAGGTACTCGGCGTCCCTGCGGACCGCTTCGAGATCGCTGCGCTCGTTCCCGTCGGTGTCCCGGCGGGCCGATTCGGTGTCGCCCCGCGCCGCCCTGCCGGGAAGGCGACGCACTGGAACACCTACGGCAACCGCGAACCCCCGAGCTGAGTCAGAGCCGCGGCCGGGGAGGAAAGGGACGGAAGGCGACGGTCGCGGTGGCGGGGCAGCGAGAAGGATGCGAACATGTGTTCGTGGAGCCGACGATCCTTCACGCCGACCTCGATGCGTTCTTCGCATCGGTGGAGCAGCGAGACGACCCGGCGCTGCGCGGCCGTCCAGTCTGTGTCGGCATCGGTGTCGTCATGTCGGCCAGCTACGAAGCGCGGGCGTACGGCGTGCGCGGTGCGATGGGTGGTCACGAGGCACGGCGGCTGTGTCCCGATGCCGTGTTCGTCCCGCCGCGACTCCACGCCTACACGGAGGCGAGCAGGGCGGTGTTCGAGGTGTTCGACGACACGACGCCGTTCGTCGAACCGATCTCGGTCGACGAGGCGTTCCTCGATGTCCGCGGCCTGCGCCGGATCCGCGGTGACGGTGAGGCGATCGCGGCACGACTGCGCGTCGAGGTCCGCGATCGTGTCGATCTGCCGATCACCGTGGGCGTGGCGACGACGAAGTCGCTCGCCAAGGTGGCGAGCCGGTTCGGGAAGCCCGACGGACTTTGCGTCGTACCCGGTGGCGGCGAGTCAGCGTTCCTGCACCCGCTGCCGATCGAGTACATCTGGGGCGTCGGGCCGAAGAACTCGGTCAAGCTGCGAGATCGAGGCTTTCGGCGAATCGGTGACCTGGCGATGGTGCCCGAGGCGGCAATCGTGGCGATCCTCGGACCGGCCGCCGGTCGGCACGTGCACGCGTTGGCGTGCTGTCGCGACCCGCGACCGGTGCGCGGCGGGCAGCGGCGACGTTCGATCGGCTCGCAGTCGGCGCTGGGTCGACGGCGACGAGCACCGACCGAGATCGACGCCGTCCTCGTCGGCATCGTCGACCGCGTCACCCGGCGCATGCGAAGCGCGCACCGCGTCGGACGCACCGTCACCCTGCGGCTGCGCTTCGACGACTTCACCCGCATCACCCGCTCGCACACCCTGCCCGAGGCGACCGCCAACACGGAAGTCGTCACCACCGCCGCTCGTCAGCTGCTCGCCGCCGCCGAACCGCTGATCCGCGAACACGGCCTCACCCTCCTTGGACTCACAGTCGCCAACCTCTCCGACGACAGCACGCTGCAGCTCGCCTTGCCGTTCGGACGCCACGGCGGCGACGACCTCGACCACGCCCTCGATGCAGTGCGAGACAAATTCGGAAAGTCGGCCCTGACCCGCGCCGTCCTCCTCGGCCGCGCCGACCACCACGAGGTCCCCCTCCTGCCCGACTCGCGATGAGAACGCGTGTCGGGTGCGGTTACGGTC
>JALZNU010000314.1 GCA_030857495.1 Actinomycetota bacterium
TCGTACCCGAGCTCGCGGCCGCGCGCTCGATCGTCGATGCCTACGGCGGCGTCGGGATGTTCGCCCGCTGCCTCGCGCCGACCTCGGTGACGAAGGTGATCATCGAATCCGCCACCGCCGCCGTGCGGGACGCGAAGTGGAACTGTCCGGAGGCACACGTCCACCGTGGCCGGGTCGAGTGGCGGGAGGCGGCCGCCTACGTCGAGGCGTACACCGACGACGTGGACGTCGTGGTGGCCGACCCTGCTCGTCGCGGACTCGCCAAGGCCGGTGCGGCGGCGATCGCCGGCTGGTCACCCGCCGTCATCGCACTCGTGAGCTGTGACGCGGCGTCGTTCGGCCGGGATGCAGCGATGCTGGCCGAGCACGGGTACGACCTGACGCAAGTCGTCGCCGTCGACCTTTTCCCCCAGACCCACCACGTCGAGTGCGTGAGCCGATTTGATCGCACGTGAGCGAGCCCTGCGAGCGAACCGGCATCACGGCAGCGAAGCGCTCATTGGTGCACGATCCGTCGTCCCAATCGGACCTCCACGCGACCATGGTGCACCGATGAGCGACGCCGACCACCTCCCGAGTCCGCCGGCGATGCTGTGGCCGGACGTCCGTGCGTTCGTGGTGGGCTCGCTGCCGCCGCCGCCCGCACGTGTGATCGAGGTCGGTGCCGGTGACGGACAGCTCGCTGCGGCGCTGCGTGGTCTCGGCTACGACGTGGTCGCCATCGACCCGCGTGAGGACCCTGGTGAGGGCGTGAACCAGGTCGCACTCGCGGCGCTTTCCGAGCCGCAGGAGTCGTTCGACGCCGCAGTCGCCGTCATCGCGCTCCATCACGTCGAGCCGCTCGCCGAGTCGTTGGAGCGACTGGCGTCGGTGCTGCGCCCCGGCGCTCCGCTCCTCGTCGACGAGCTGGACGTTGCCGCGCTCGACGACCGGGCGATGGCGTGGTGGTCGGCCCAGCAGCAGGCGGCTGGCACGCCGATCGACGACATCGACCGGGTTCGCGGCGAGATGCAGGGGCATCTACACGATGTCGAGGCGATCGCCGCCGCGCTGGCGCCGCACTTCGACGTCGGTGGCACGGTGCGAGGCACGTACCTGCACCGCTGGCACCTCCCTCCCGGGCTGCGGGTGGCAGAGGAAGAGCTCGTCGGCGCCGGACGACTCCCCGCCGTCGGCGTACGCATCGTCGGTCGCCGTCGGCACACGGGGGCGCGATGCTGACGCCGCTGGTCTCGCCCAAGGTGGCCGACGCGATCTCCGGCCGGCGCCCGGTCGTCGCGCTCGAATCGACGATCTTCTCCAACCTCGGCCTGCCGTCGCCCGCCAACCAGACGGCGCTGTCACGCTGTGTGGCCGCCGTGCTCGCCGGAGGCGCCGTCCCCGCCGTCACTGCCGTCCTCGACGGCATTGTGCGAGTCGGCGTCGACGAGAGCGAGTGGGAGCGCATCCTCGGTCCCGCCCGCAAGGTCGCCGAGCGAGATCTCGGTGTCGCCGTCGCGCAGCGGTGGGAGTTCGGCGCGACGACCGTCTCGGCGTCGCTCGCCATCGCTGCCGCTGCTGGCGTCTCGGTGTTCGCCACCGGCGGGATCGGTGGGGTCCACCGCGGTGCCGGCACGTCGTTCGACGTCTCGGCCGACCTCGATGCGCTTGCGACCCACGCCGTCGTGACCGTGTGCGCAGGGGCGAAGGCATTCCTCGACATGCCGGCGACGATGGAGTACCTCGAGACGAGGGGAGTGCCCGTACTCGGGTGGCGTCACGACATGTTCCCGGCGTTCTACACGCGCTCGTCAGGTGTCGCCGTCCCGCACCGGGTGGAGTCCGGTCAGGAGGCAGCGGCCGCGTTCCGCGCCCGGGCGCGCGAGCGGGTCGGGATGCTCGTCGTGGCGCCGATCCCCGAGGGCGACGCGCTCGACGAGGCGATGGTCGAGGCGGCGATCGACGCCGCACTCGCTGCAGCCGAACGTGACGGTGTGTCCGGCGCGGCGGTCACGCCGTCGATCCTCGGGCACATCGCGCAGGCCAGTGAGGGTCGCAGCGTCCCGGCCAACCTCGCACTTGCCGAGCACAACGCCGCCGTCGCCACCGAGATCGCCGTGGCGCTCACGTCGTCGGGCTGAGCGCGCCGCCGGTGAGGCCGACTCGTCGCGCCGCTACCAGCGCAGGAAGCGGCGCTCCACTTTGTCGAGGAACTTCGCCCGCACCCCGTCGTCGATGTGGTCCATGCGGTACAGCGCGAGCCAGGTCGTGCGCACGAGCGGATGGCACAGAACGCGCAGCGACCGGAACACCGTGCCCCTGCCTGCCTGACCTTCCAGCCAGTTGATCCGCCGCGCCGACCCGTGCGTCGTCACGACCGCGAGGCGACGCACGTTGCGCAGGCGACCACGCACTGTCGAGGCGCCCGGCGGGAGGTCCCAGGCGACACCGCGTGCCCAGACCCGGTCGAGCCAGCCCTTGAGCGTGGCCGGCATCCCGCTCCACCACGTCGGGTAGACGAAGACGATCGCGTCGCACCAGCGAAGGTTTGTGGCGTACTCCTGCAGCTCCGGCTCGACGCCGATCTCGCGGTGGGCGAGGCGTTCGGCAGCGGTCATCGACGGCTCGAAACCCTGGGCGTACAGATCCTCGACGCGCACGTCGTGACCGCGCCGCGCCAACGCCTCCACGACTCGATCCCGAACGGCAGCGACGAACGACGTCGGCACCGGATGGCAGTGGACGACGAGCACGTTCACCGTCGAACACCGCTCACGAGAGACCCGCCGTGGTGTGCTCGACGCGTTCGAGGAACGCCGTGAGCACGGCATCGTCGGCGTCGTCGATGTGGTAGAGCCCGAGCCATGTCGTCTTCGTGCGCCGGCCGGTGCACATCCGCAGGGCTCTCGTGATCATCCTGCGGCCGTTGTCGTGCATGATTTTCACGTAGGTCCACGGCGACCCGTACGTCGAGATGCCGACGAGGTGGCTGACGTGGTCCATGATCGGTTTCACC
>JALZNU010000056.1 GCA_030857495.1 Actinomycetota bacterium
CCGCTATCGGCGACAGCGCCCGCTCCAGCACTACGGTGCCCGGCAGCGGGACGTAGCCCCGATCAGCGAGCATGTTGGTCAGCAATGGGTCGAGCGCGAGCCAGAGCCGTGCCTTGCGGGCGCCGCGCTCGATCAGGCTCACCTCTAACGCGTCGAGCAGCCGGGCGAGGGAGTCTTCGTGGGCCCCGGGAGCGACCACCAGACGCAGGAGCAGGCCGATGGGCCCGAACACCGCGCCGCACCCAGCCCCCACGAGAACCCCGTCCCGGTCGACGACGAGCGCCACGGCGCCCTCTGCCAACGTGGTGTCGACCGCCTCGTCGACCGTCAGGCCGTCGGGCCCGACGGGAACCAGTCCGGCTTCCTCCCAGAGACGGACCAGCCGGCCGATATCTTCCCGGCGTAGGGCCCGTACATGGGCGGGCGCAGGCAGCATCAACCGATGGTACGCGGTTTGCTGCGCACCATTCGCCGTCGCTGCGTGGGCTTCCGCGATCGCTTTGACGATGGCGAGACCAAGGCCGATCGGCTGGCCGGGGTAGTGACCACGGCCAGTCGACGTCCTCGGCGAACGTCAGCTGGGACCTGACCCCTGGCGTGCCTGTTGTGCGGCCTGGGTCGCCTCGTCCTTGGTGTCCGAGGCGGCTGAGGCAGCGGAGTCCTTCACGTGCTGCGCCGCCTCGGAAGCGGAGCCGGCCACCTCCTTGCCCGACTCTGTCGCTTGTTCCTTCACCGACTCACCAACCTGTTTCGCGGCGTCGGTCAGCTCGTCGCGGAGTGGTCCTGCGTGCTCCTGCAACTTCGAAGCCGCCTGCGATTCCGCAGCGGTGGGTGGCGCCGCAGCGGCGACGAGGAACCCGATCCCGAACGTCACCAGGCCGGCGCCGAGCGGGCTTCCCTCCGTCTTGTCGCGCACCGCGTCGGCGCTGATGCGATCACCGATCGATGCACCACTCGAGCTGTCGTCGCTGGAGACGACTCCCATCACGCGCTCCCGGAAGGACTGCAGTCCTTCGGTCATGCGGTTTCGACGACGTTCGATCATGCGGCCGGGACTGACCCGGTCTCCGATCGCGTCGAGCGTGCCGCCGAGATCCTCTCGACGGCGTTCGATGTCTCTTCTCAGTTCTTCAGGGTCTTGGCCCATTGTGCGTCCTCTTTCAGGCTTCTTGCGGTCTCTGGCATCGGCTGTACTTGTTTCATTCGCTTCCGACCTGCGGCGACTGCGATCGCGGCAACGATCGCCCACAGGATGGCGACGACGAGCGCCGCGAGCGCGAGGTGCATCCACTCGTCGAGCAACCACATCAGCGCAGTCGAGGCGAAGATGAGCAGGAGCAGTGCGGCGACAGCACCGGCACCGAAGGCGGCTGCTGCCTGAGCGAGCTTGCTCGCCTCCTCCTTGCCCTCCACCTTGGCAAGTTCGATTTCCTTGCGGAATAGGTCGCCGAGCTCCGTCGTGACTTCCGACAAGAGTTCGCCGAGCGACTCGTCAGCGCGTTTCGGCTGTGTCGGTGACTCGCTGCTCGCGACACCAGACGCGCTCGCCGCGCCCGCGCTCTCGCTCATGGTCGTTCCCGCAGAGGTCGATCCGGGGCCGCAGAGCCGAGACCGTTCGCCTCGTCGTCCAACACGGATCCCGTCCGCACGTCACCCGTCATCGGGTCACCCGCCACGAAATCGACGTCTGGCGGCGGCAACGCGATGTCGCCAGGTCCGCGGTCAACCGCAGCGAATCCGGCGGGCGGCGTCAAATCAGCCGCCGCACCCTGCGCGTCGGCGGAGCCGTCGTTCCCGCTCGATCCTGCGCGGACCAGACGGCCAGCGAGAAAACCGAGGCCACCGGCACACGCCAGGAAGACCATCGGACGGTTGCGAGCGAACCGACGAACGTCATCGAGCACGACGTCGGGGCCCTGCTCGAGCCGATCGGCGAAGCTCGTCACGCGGTCGCGTCCGTCGCGGACGTAGTCGAGGAGCGGCCCGGCGCTCTCCGTGTCGCCGTCGGCGAGCGAACCGAGGCGGTCGCCGAGCGTTCGCAGGCTGCCGGCAGCGTGCTGGCTGCGTTGCTGCGCCTGTTGCGCAACCTCGTCTCTGCTCTGCGCCCAGACCTTCTGCAGTTCGTCCTTGGCTTGAAGTGTTACGGCCTTGGCCTGCTCCTGCGCGTCGGCCATCACCTCGCCGGCACGTCCGGCAGCGTTGGCGCCGACCTCCTGTGCTTGTTGTTTGGCTTCTGCCGTCTTCGGCGTGTTCGTGTCTGTCATGACGACCTCCCGATCGCTGGTTTCTGCGGTTCCTGTCGGACGTTGGTCATGCGGCGACGTCGAGGACGAGGGCCTGAGGCTCGTCGTCTTTGATGTCCAGGCCCGGCTCGTCGTTCTCGTCGTTGACGTTGAGGAGGAGCAGCACGACGCCGACGGCGATTGCGACGAGCAGCAGGAACAGCAGCAACATCAAGCGGCCGAGCGATCGCGTCTTGACGCCGCTCCCCCGGACAGAGCGTGCTGCGGTGCGGTCATCGTCCATTCTTGTCCTCCGTGGATGTATACGACGTCGAGGTTGCTGCCTCGTCCGAGTCGTCCTTTTCGAGGCGCACCTCTTCTCTGGTGACGGGTACCTCGACCTGACGCGTCTCGGTCACGACGTAGCGGCGCAGTCGATAGCCGTCGTCGACCCGCTTCTCGCCAGCGTCGCTCGGCGGCGGCGGCGGGGGCAACTCGTCGTCGTCGTCGTCCCCATCATCGTCGTCCCAATCGTCGTCGTCCGCCGCGCTGCCCGAGCTGGGAGTAGACGACTCGAGCCCGTAGTGCGCGTAGAGGGCACGCTCCTCCTCCTCGGTCAGTCGCCCGTCCGGGTCGATGCGCGGCGCATCCTTGATCGTTGCCTTGTCGGGAGCGACGACAAGTCCGTCGTCGTCCTGCGTCGATCCTGCGATCGGGACGAAGCTCACCTTCGAGCCGAACAGACCTGTGGTGACGGCGAGCCACTCCAGCTGGCCGGAGTCCGTGTCGTAGTACAGGTCCGCCACCTCGCCGACCTTGTTGCCATCCCGGTCGCGGGCGGTTTGGCCGATCGAGGCGCCGATGCGTCCCTCGTCGTACTCGTTCGATTCATCGTTCATCGTTCATCCTTGGGTGGTCGGAGTGGACGATCATCGGGCCGATCGGGCGGCGTGATGCTCCGTCGGCGGGTGACTACCCATTCGGGGAAGCCCGCAACCCACCCTTAGGGGTGATCCTTCGCATCGTCTAGTTGAAGAGATTGACGATGAGCGTGAGCAGCAGCGAGGCGGTCCCGTCTCGGCACGCACGTCGCAGCCCGCACGGTCATCAGTTGCACTCTGCTCGAACCGGAGTGGCCGATCGAGATCGAGGCGTCGCCGCTCGCGTCGACTGATCCGTCTAGCCGGTCGAAGACGAGACCGCTCACGCACCATGATTCACCACACCAACCCCGCCGCAATCCGGGGAATTCCAAATCGAGCCGCCGTGACGACGAACATTCTCTTGATCGCTGACACCCACCTCCGCAGGGGTCAGGCCGACCGACTGCTGACACGCATCACCGGCGAGCTGATCACTGCGGACGTGATTCTGCATGCCGGCGACATCACCGACGCATCGGTGCTGGACGCGCTTGCGATCCATGCTGCCGACGAGCGCGTCCACGCTGTTCGGGGCAACAACGATCACGGACTCGAGCTCCCCGAACGCCTCACGATCGACGTGGACGGTTGCGCAGTGGCGATGGTCCACGACAGTGGCCCAGCTACCGGACGGACCGCCCGATTGCGACGATGGTTTCCCTCTGCCGATGTGGTCGTCTTCGGGCATTCCCACCTCCCGTGGCACGAGGTCGACGTGCGCGAGTCCGACGGCCACGTGCAGCATCACGTGAACCCCGGCTCGGCGATGCAGCGCCGACGCGCCGCGACGTGCACGGTGGCCTGGCTCGTCCTCGACGACGGTGCGGTCACCGAGGTGCTCCATGTTCCCGTGAGCGGCGTTCCAATCGCGGGCTGAGTGGGTACTCGTGCCATGTGGTGGGGAGACCTGACGACGAGCCGATGACGACGTGTGCGCGCTGCAACGCCGACCTTCCTGCTGCAGCGGCATTCTGTCCCGACTGCGGAGCGAGCCGGACGCAGGCGGGATCCGCTCCGGTGCTGGTCGGCTACACGATCTTGCGCACGCTCGGTCAGGGCGGCGCTGCGGTCGTCTACCTGGCACGACAGGACTCGCTCGACCGCGAGGTGGCGGTCAAGGTGCTCCGGCGCGACATCGAGGACGAAAAGATGTGGCGCTACTTCCGCAGGGAAGCGCACACCGTCGCCCAGCTCTCCGGCCACCCCAACGTCGTCAGTGTCTTCAACGCCGGCAAGTCAGCTGCGGGACTGCCGTTCCTCGTCACCGAGTACCTCGACCGGGGCTCGCTCGAAGACGTCATCGCCGCCGAGGGCGCGTTGCCGCCGGCCGCGGTGGCACGGATCGGCATTGCCGTCGCCGACGCGTTGATCGCAGCGCACCGGCTCGGCATCCTCCATCGCGACGTCAAGCCGGGCAACGTCTTGCTCCACCACGACGGACGGGTGAAGCTCGCCGACTTCGGCATCGCACGACTCCTCGCCGGGCAGACCCTCACGACCACTGACTCGATTGCCTTCACCCCCGAACACGTCGCCCCAGAGATCCTGCGCGGCGACCCCGACGGCGAATGGAGTGACCTCTACGGGCTCGGCTCCACCCTCGCCACAGCACTCGTCGGGGTGTCGCCGTTCGAGAAGCGGCCAGAAGAGCGGATGGAGGCGCTGCTCGCGCGACGGATCATGTCGCCTGCGCCCACGCTGCCGGCATCGGTGCCCGCTGCGCTGGCGGAACCCATCACTCGCGCTCTCGACCCCGACCCCGACCGCCGCCCCTCGCTCGACGAGTTCCGCCGCAGGCTCGTCGCGGCTGCCGACAGTCTCGGTGGTCTCCCGCTGCCGACCGCAGCGACCGCCGCGAATGCCCCACCCACGGTGCGAGCTGCTGCGACGCCGGCGACCCTGCAATTCGACCCCGATCCGCCTGCCACGCCGTTGATCCGACCGCTCGAGCGGCCACGCGTCCGCGTGCTTGCGATCCCCGCAGCGCTCGCCGCCGCGCTCCTCGTCGCTGTCGTCGCCGTCGTTGCCCTCGCCGGTAACGGCGACGGCGACGGGAATGATGCTGGGGGCTCGGCGGCGCCGGACGTCACCACGCCCGGCACAGACCGCTCGGACGTACCCCCGTCCTCGCTCCCCGCGCCCGCTCCGACATCACGCGATCCGGCGACGACGCCCGTCCCCAGCACGTCGCCCGTCGTCACGTCGGCCCCGGCGACGGATCCCGCTCCGACGACCACCTCCCCGCCCCCGACAACCGCTCCGACGACGCCCCCGACCGAGGCGGCGGCCCTCGTCACGGCTCCACAGGCGGAGACGTTCGTGCGCTCGTACTACGACACCGTCGCCGCGGGCGACTACGCGGCGGCGTGGCCGCAACTGGCACCGGAGTTCCAGCAGGGCAAGGCGCAGTCGTACGAGTACTACACCGGGTTCTGGAGCGACAACGACGTCGAGGTCGGCGCAGTGGAACTGGTCGAGGCGAACGCGGACCGGGCACTGGTGAACGTCGAACTGCGCTTCAACGGCAGCGACACCGCCACGACCGACCAGTTCACACTTCGCCCCGGCGCCGACGGCGAGCTCCTCATCGCCGAACAGAACACCCTCGGCTGAGCACTGTCGTCGCCGCGCGGTAGACAGGGCGACGATGCACGCAGGTTCGACTGCCGGCTCGGACGCAGAGATCGAGGACGCCGGCCGCCCCGATCCTGACTGCCCGAAGAACATGGTCTACGGACCCTGCGGCGGCGTGAAGGAGAGCGGGGCGTGCGAGGTCGACGAGCGGCCGTGTCCGTTCGTCGACCGGGCGTTGCGGCGATGGGACGGGCCGATCGTCGAGTCGACGATCACCGCGCCGCACACCCCGCTCGGCGATCCGGCGATCGTCATCGACCTGCGGGTGCGGCCTTTCGACGTCGACTCGATCCGTGACGTCACGGCCCGGCTCACCGGCGTCTGCGACGCCGTCCTCGTCGGCGAGCACCACGCACGGCCCGACTTCCCACCCACGTTCGTCGCCGCTGCCGTCACCGCCGCCGGCGGACGAGCCTGGGTGACGCTGACCTGTCGCGACCGCAACCGAGTCGTCCTCGAAGCCGAGCTGGGGGCGCTCTCCATCGCCGGCGCCGCCGGCGTGCACTGCGTCACCGGTGACGCGAGGGCACCGTCAGTTCGCCGCGACGCGACGCAGGTGTTCGACCTCGACAGCATGCGCCTCACGGCCCTCGCGCGCCAAGCAGGGCTGCACGTTTCCGTCTGCGCAACGCCGCTCGCACCGCCGGTCGAGCAACGGCCGCTGCGGCTGCTCGACAAGCAGCGCGCCGGTGCGACGACCTGCTTCGTCAACCACGCAGGCGGCGCACCCGGAATCGCCCGCTTCGTCACTGCCGCACGCTCCGTCGGCGTCGACCTGGCATTCCTCCCCTGCGTCTCGGCCTTCACGGACGCCGCCTCGTGGGACGTGCTCGCCCGCTTCCCCGGGCTCGTGCTCGACGAACGGTTGCGAGACCAGGTCCTCGGCGCACCCGATCCGCGCCAGGCAGGCATCGACGCAGCCGTCGAACAGGCGTTGGCGATGCTCGACATCGACGGCGTCGTCGGCGTCAACCTCTCGGGATCGGCCACGTCGGGCAGCGAACTCGACGGCGCAGCGATCATGGCCGAGATCGCCGGGGCGATCCGAGCTCGGGCGACCGCCGCTCAGTCGTGACGGGCGGCGACGACCGATCCGACGCGAACCTCGCCACGCTCGATCGAGTCCGCGATGCGGCGGCGGTCCTTCTGCCAAGCACCGAGCGCCGCAGAGCCCTCGTGCCGCCGGATGATCTCGTCGTCGACACGACTACCGGCCTCGTCCCATCGGGTCGACGTCGTCCCACCCTCCACTTTCACCACGACATCGCAGCCGGTCAGCTGCAGTCGGTCGATGACATGGTCCATCGAGCGGAACGTGTTGGGCGAGTGGCGAGGTTGAGCGACCGAACCCGACGTGAGGAAGAGATCAGAGATGCCGATGCGACCGAGAGGACACAGAATCCGAATGACCTCGGAGAGCAGCGGGTCGAGGTCCTCGACGAGCGACACGAGGCCGAAGAGCGTGACGGCGTCGAACGATCCATCGGCGAACGGTGTCCGAACGGCGTCGGCGTGCACGACGACGAGCCCCGGAAACAGGCGATCGGCGCCGGCGGCAGCCAACCGCTCGGGTTCGAGTGCAACGACGATCGCGCCGGTGCGTTCGACCACCCACTGCGACACGCCGCCGAGTCCGGCGCCGAGGTCGAGCGCCATGCTGCCGGCGCCCAGCCCCAACCCGCCGAGCATCGGTTCGAGCGCATCCGGATAGCCGACGCCCGTCGAGGCGCCGGCGATCAGGTCTTCGCCGCCCAGGCCGAGACGGCGCACGGCGTCGACCTGCCACGCAGACGGCTCGTCGAAGACCTCGTCGGCGCTCACGACGACCCGTAGGTGATCACGCGCGGCGCCCTTGTTTCGTCATGAGGATCGGCGCCGATCGGGCCGAACGATCATGACAGAACGGGATCGCCGCTGCGGTCTGACAACCAAGGCCCCCTTTCCAGTGCGCGAGCTGTCTACAGCGTAATCGGGGCTTCTCAGCGGGGGCCGATGCTGCGCTCGATCCCGGTTGCCGGCCATCGCTCTGCTGCGGCACGCGGACGCTGTTGGCACCGAGCCGTCCGACGAACATCGTCTCGGACGCCTCGAGCACGTCGTCGATGGCGGACCAGCGCGCGACGTCGTCGCCTCGAAACTCTCGGCGAGTGCGCTGGCGAACGCTTCCGCGCTCGGACGAGCCGGGAGCGGTCGGCGCGTGGGTGCCGTGGCCGTGACGGCGATCGTCGGGTCCGTCGTCGTCGTGGTCACGGCGGTCGCTGACGGCGTCGCGGAACGATCATCGGCGCTGCATCCGGCAATGCCCACGAGAATGCACGCTGCGCCGCCGGTCAGAGCGAGCGGCCGTCGACCGTGTGCGGTTGACCTCGTCATGGTGCCTACCCGAGGAGCCTGGCGAGGTCGCCGAACGACGAGGCCGTCGCGCAGCGCGCGGTAACCGAGTGGCTCCGAGAGCATCACCTCGACCGGGGCCGCCGGATTGCCAGGGCCCGACGGATCGAGACCGACACCGTTGATCGACGGCACCGCGCCGTCGGGCCCCATCAGCTGCTTGACGTCGTCCTGCACCGCGCGCAACGCCTCCATGCCGACTCCGTCGTTCGCTCCCCCATCGCCCGAGTCTCCCATTCACCTCGGCGGAAGAGGTGTCGCCTGAAGGACGTCGATCGGCCCCGTAGGGTCGTGGCCGGTGAACGAGGGCACGATGTCGAACGTGGACGAACCTGTTCACCGTCTGATCGGTGGCATCATCGCTGACCACATGCCCGACACGAGCTCCAACATCGCCGTCGTCACGCCCGCCGCTGCAGAGGCCCCCGCGTGAAAGCGCTCGTCGTCGTCGCCCACCCCGTCAGCACGAGCCTCACACGTGCCGCGGCCGACCGTGCGGTGACCGGCCTCGAGTCTGCGGGCCACGAGGTCACCCTGCTCGACCTGTACGCAGAGGGGTTTGCGCCGGCGATGTCGC
>JALZNU010000315.1 GCA_030857495.1 Actinomycetota bacterium
CCTCCTCCTCCTCCGCCTCCGCCACCACCACCACCTCCTCCTCCGCCACCACCCGACGATGATGACGGCGGCGGCGATGACGGCGGCGGCGACGATGACCGCGGCGGCGGCGACGATGACGACGAGGGAGACGACGACGGCGATGACTGAGCCGCCGATTCGCCGGTGGCGATCGGCGATGCGGCGACGGGCGTCCAGCATCCGCGTCCGCATCGTCCTCGGCTACCTCGTGTTGCTGACGACGGCGTTGACGGTCGCCGTGGTCGTGACGCGCCAGGTGCAGATCAATCGCGTCGAGCGCGACATCGAGCGCGAGCAGGCTCAGGAGGTCGAGGAGCTCGCCTTGCTCGCCGGCGACGGCCGCAATCCGGACACGGGCGAGCCCTTCGGCAACGACGTCGCAGCCATCTTCGACGTCTTCCTCGACCGCAACATCCCGCTCGACGACGAGGACTACTACACGCTCGTCGACGGGCGGGAGTACGAGCCGACGAAACTCGCTCCCGACCTCTACGCCGTCGCCGAGCTGATGGCGGTGTGGCGAGCGATCGACGAGTCGACGATCACCCGTCTCGAGACCGAGTTCGGCGAGGTGTGGTCACTCGCCGTCCCGGTCACCGATGGTGACGGCAACGTGCTCGGCGTCTTTGCGGTCGTCAGCTTTCCCGACGACGACCAGTCTGAGGTCGACCAGGTGGTTCGGGTGATCATCTTCGCCGGCGTCATCGTGCTGATGATCACGTCAGTGCTCGCCTGGTCGCTCGCGGGGCGCGTGCTACGGCCGGTGCGAGAACTCACCGCGACGGCACGAGGCATCACCGACTCGGATCTCTCCGGTCGCATCCCCACAGTCGGCCACGACGAGTTGGCCGAGTTGGGCACCACGTTCAACGCGATGGTCGACCGGCTCGAGCTCGGCTTCCAGTCCCAGCGCGACTTCCTCGACGACGTCGCGCACGAGTTGCGTACCCCGATCACCATCGCTCGTGGCCATCTCGAGGTGTTCGGCGACGATCCGGTCGAACGGGCGAAGACGATCGACGTCGTGTCCGACGAGCTCGACCGCATGAGCCGGTACGTGTCCGAGCTGCTGTTGCTCGCCAAGTCCGAGCGGACCGACTTCTTGACGCTCGGACCCGTCGATCTCGGCGATCTGGCGGGCACGCTGATGCAGCGCGTCACTGCGCTCGCGCCTCGGCGATGGACGCTCGATCATGCGCCGACGCCCGGCACGGTGGCGGTCGTCGCCGATCAGGAGCGGCTCGAGCAGGCGATCGTCAATCTCGCCGCCAACGCCGTCCAGCACACCGCCGACGGCGACGAGATCGGGATCGGGGTGCAGCCACACGGTCGCTGGTACCGACTGTCCGTGCGCGACACCGGTGAGGGCATCGATCCCGATGTCGTGCCGACGCTGTTCCGCCGCTACTCGCGCGGCGCGTCCAACCGGACGATTCGGCCAGAGGGGATGGGAATCGGCCTCTCGATCGTCGATGCCATTGCCCGCGCCCACCGCGGCATGGCGAGCGCAGTGAGCGTCCCGGGGCACGGCGCAACGGTGACCCTCACGCTGCCGTCCGACCCTGACTCGACCGAGCCCGGCGAGCTACCTCCTCCCGACGGCGACATGACCACATGACGACCATTGCGTTCCCCGGCCACGCAGGCCGTCGCTCACCGCTCGCTCGCTGGCGCTCGCTCGCTCGCACTGGGACGAGGGCGATCCGATGACGCGGATCCTCATTGCCGAGGACGAGTCCCGCATCGTCGCCTTCCTCGAGAAGGGACTCCGGGCGGCCGGCTACTCCACCGTTGCCGTCGCGTCCGGGCGCGATGCCGCGGCGCTCGCACGTGACGACTCGTTCGACTTCATGATCCTCGACCTTGGGCTGCCCGACCTCGACGGCCACCGCGTGGTGTCGACGATCCGCGATCGTGGCGAGCGGCTGCCGGTGCTCATCCTCACCGCACGCGACGGTGTCGAGGACACGGTGCAAAGCCTCGAGGGTGGCGCCGACGATTACATGACCAAGCCGTTCCGGTTCGAGGAGCTGCTCGCTCGGGTGCGGCTGCGCCTGCGAGACGAGAACGATGCAGAGACGACCGTGCTCACCGCAGGCACCATCACCCTCGATCTGCGGACCCGGCGGGCGTCGACCGACCGCGGCACGATCGAGCTGACGGCTCGCGAGTTCGCGCTGCTGGAGACATTCATCCGCCATCGCGGCCAGGTGCTCTCGCGCGAGCAGCTGCTGTCGCACGTGTGGGGCTACGACTTCGATCCCAACTCCAACGTCGTCGACGTGTACGTCAGATACCTGCGTCGCAAGCTTGGCGACGACACGATCGAGACCGCTCGCGGCATGGGGTACCGACTCGCCGAGTGACTCAGTTGAGCTCGACGGTGGCGCCGGCCTCTTCGAGCTTGGCCTTGGCCGCGTCGGCGGCGTCCTTGGTGACCTTCTCGAGCACGGGCTTCGGGGCCGAGTCGACGAGGTCCTTGGCCTCCTTGAGGCCGAGGCTGGTGAGCTCGCGCACCGCCTTGATGACGGGGATCTTCTGCCCGCCTGGCGACGTGAGGACGACATCGAACTCGTCCTTCTCCTCTTCGGCCTCCTCGCCACCACCGGCCGGGGCGCCGCCAGCGGCGGCGACAGCGACAGGAGCGGCAGCGGTGACGCCGAACTTCTCCTCGAACGCGTCGAGAAGCTCCTTCAGCTCGATGACGGTGAGGTTGGAGATGGAATCGAGGATCTCTTCGGTCTTCGACATGGTGATCGTTGCTCCTTCGGAACTGTGAACTGTGAACGTGGGTTGATGGTTGGGGTGCAGATCAGGCTGCTGCCTGTTCCTGCTGTTCGATCAGGGCCTTGAGGCCGTAGGCGAGGTTGCGCGGCAGCGCCTGCAACAGGCCGGCCGTCTTGACCAGCGGCGCGTGCAGTCCGCCGGCGAGCCGGGCAAGCAGCTCCTCACGTGAGGGCATGC
>JALZNU010000003.1 GCA_030857495.1 Actinomycetota bacterium
CTTCTCTACAACGGCACCGTGGCGATGACCGGTGGCCAGGACGCCACCGGTGTGATGACCGTCCCCGACGTCGCCACGTCGCTCCTGCTCGAAGGCGTCGCCCGCATCATCATCACGTCCGACGAGCCCGGCGGGTACGACCTCGACGACTTCGAGGCGCGCCACCTGTCGAAGATCGACATCTGGGACCGTACCCGCCTCCCGGAGGCGCAGGAAGTGCTCGCCGCCATCCCGGGCACCACCGTGCTGATCCACGACCAGTACTGCGCCGCCGAGAAGCGCCGTGGCCGCAGCCGCGGCACGATCCCGACCCCCGGGTTCCGGGTCGTGATCAACGAGCGCGTCTGCGAGGGCTGCGGCGACTGCGGTGACGTCAGCAATTGCCTGTCCGTGCAGCCGCTCGACACCCCTTACGGCCGCAAGACGACGATCCACCAGACGAGCTGCAACTTCGATCTCAGCTGCATGCGCGGCGACTGCCCCGCGTTCGCGACCGTCACGATCGACCCCGAAGCCAAGCCGCAAACCCGCCATCCGAGCGACGTCGACCCGATGGCGGTGACGACGGACGGCCTCCCGGCACCGACCCCGATCGTGCCCGTTGACGGGTTCACCGTGCGGATGTCAGGCATCGGCGGCACCGGCGTCATCACCGTCAGCCAGATCCTCGGGACGGCGGCGATGCTGCAGGGCCTCGGCGTCCGCGGCCTCGACCAGACCGGGCTCTCGCAGAAGGCCGGACCCGTCGTCAGCGACCTGCGCGTCACCCGCGACCGCGTCGCCAACTCGAACCACGCCAGTGTCTCGGGCGTCGACTGCATGCTCGGCTTCGACATGCTCGTCGCCGCCAGCGACACGCACCTGGCGGGCGCCGATCGGGAGCGCACCGTGGTCGTCGGGTCGCTCGCCGCCGTGCCCACGGGTTCGATGGTCACACACCCGACGACGGGATATCCCGCTGCGACAGCACTCACCGGCCGTCTCGACCAGGTGTCGCGCGCCGACCTCAACCGCTACGTCGACGCCGCCGCCGTCACCGAGGGACTGTTCGGTTCGTCGACGACGGCCAACATCTTCCTCCTCGGTGTCGCCGTGCAGCACGGCGCGATCGCCATCGACCACGACAAGATCGAGCGCGCAATCGAGCTCAACGGCGTCGCCGTCGAGCGAAATCTCGCCGCCTTCCGATGGGGCCGACACTGGGCGGTCGATGCAGCGGCGACGGAGCGGTCGGCGGGCATCGCGACGCCGCCGGTACCCGAGACACTCGACGAGTTGATCGACCGTCTCGGCGATGATCTCGTCGGCTACCAGAGCCGTAAGTACGCGGCCCGCTTCCGTCGGACGATCGACACGGTGCGCGCCGCCGAGAGGGCGGCGACGGCCGACTCCACCGAGCTGACCGAGGCCGTCGCCGTCAACCTGCACAAGCTGATGGCGTACAAGGACGAGTACGAGGTGGCCCGCCTGCTGCTGTTGCCCGAGATGAAGAAGAAGTACGAGGAGGTCGGTGGCAAGGGCACCGAGGTGACGTGGCGCCTCCACCCACCGACACTGCGGGCCATGGGGATGAAGAACAAGCTCGAGATGGGACCGAAGACCCGTCCGGCGTTCGAGGCGCTGAAGCGCTCCAAGCGTCTGCGCGGCACGTTCGCCGATCCCTTCGGCAAGGCGGCGCTGCGCAAGACGGAGCGGGCGATGATCCCCGAATACGAGGACGCCGTGCAGACGCTCATCGACGGCCTCACGGTCGACAACCACGCCGAGGCCGTCGCCATCGCAACGCTGCCCGACCAGGTGCGCGGCTACGAGCACCTGAAGGAGCGCCGGGCTGCGGCGTACCGCGCCGAGCTCGCGGCCCGCCTCGACACCTACCGCGCAGGATGACGACCGAACACGTCGACGCCGTCGTCGTCGGAGCCGGCATCTCGGGCATCGGAGCCGGCTACCACCTCCAGACGATGTGTCCCGACCGTGGACGCTGCGCGCCGACCTCACGTACGAGTACGTGTGCCGGCTGCTCAACCACATGCGTGCGACGGGAATGTCGCAGCGCACGCCCCGCCTGCGCACGTCGGACACCGACGTGCCCGGGCGCCCCTGGATCGACGGCTTCTCGTCGGGCTACGTCCAGCCTTAGACCCTTGGCCGATCACGGATCGACGGTGACGCGTTCAGACGAGAGGTTCAGCATCAACCTCTAGGGTTTGCCCATGGATCAGCCGGCCAGCCGTCCGTCGGTGGTCGTCCGACAGTTGGCGAAGCACTTCGGTGCGATCCGTGCCCTGGACGATGTTTCGCTTGCGTTCGGCGAGGGCGTGAACGGTCTGCTCGGCCCCAACGGTGCCGGCAAGACGACGTTCCTGCGGGCGCTCGCCACCGCCGAGGAGCCCACGTCGGGGAGCATCGAGGTGCTCGGCCACGACACTGCGTCTGCACGTCGCAACGTTCGTCGGCTGGTCGGTTACGCACCGCAGGAGGACGGCCTGTACTCGAGTTGGCGGGTCGACCGATACCTCGACTACATCGCCCTTCTCCGCGAGGTGACCAGCACGGACTCACGCCGCCGGGCGGTCGAGCGGGCTCTTGCGGTGGCCGACCTGCACAACGAGTCGACGCAGCGCATCAGCCGCCTTTCGGGTGGGATGCGGCGCCGGCTGTTGATCGCCCAGGCCGTGCTCGCCGATCCATCCGTGCTGCTCCTCGACGAGCCATTCGCGGGACTCGACCCCGAACAGCGAGTGAGAATGCGGTCGCTGATCAGCGAGCTCGGTCGTTCACGGGTCGTCATCGTGTCGACCCACCAGACCGAGGACGTTGCCTACTTCTGCGATTGCGTCGTCGTGCTCGCCTCCGGGCGCGCGAAGTTCGAGGGACGCCCTTCCGAGCTCACGGACGTTGCGGCGGGACGGGTGTGGATCGGCCCGCCGGACGACCCATCGCTGATGCAGTCGGTGTTGGGGCGCGACACGTCTCGTCACCTCGGCGACCCTCCGGAGGGCCGACAGGTGGAGACGCCCACCATCGAGGATGGCTACCTGCTGGTGCTGGCCGACGAGCGGGCGCCGAGAGCGGCGGAGGGAGCGGCGTAGCGCTGTGCACGTGACCGCGCGACTCGCCGCCGTCGAGTCGAAGCGAATGCTGACATCACCGTGGCTGCTGCTCGGCGTCGTCGCCACAGGCGCCTTTCTCATCCGCCAGATCGGAGGTGATCCCGTCGTGTTTCATCGCGACGCAACGTTCATCGCCTCCGGTCTCCTCCCGCTCGCCGTCTTCGCGTACCTCGCCGGGTTCGGGAACGCCTCGCTCCCGCGGCGATCGGGAGTCGGCGACCTACTTTCAACGCTCCCGACCAGCTCACGGCGACGAGCCGCCGCCGGTCTCGCCGCCAGCCTCAGCGCGGGCGCCGTGGCGGCGGCGGTATGCGTCGGTACTGTCCTGTGGTCGATGGCGGCCGACGCGATCGGACGGCCACCGATCGGCGAGCTGCTGGCCGGCATCGCCGCTGTCGTTGTGGCGGCGATCGCTGGTCTCGCGCTTGGTCACCGATTCGGTTCGATCGTCTCCGGTCTCGCCCCGCTCGTGGCTTTCGCCGCCCTTACCATCGTGCTCGCTGGGCAAGGCCGAATGAGATGGCTCAACCTGTTCGTCGAGATCACGTCGCGCAACGAAGTCGTCGACCTGGCGCGACGGGTGCCATGGCTCCATCTTTCGTACCTCGCCGCAATCGCAGCCTCGCTCGTCGCTTCAGTGGTAGCCGTGAGGCCGGTCAGGCTGGCGGCGTTGGGCGCCGTCGTCGCCGGCGTGCTCGGCTGGGCGCAGCTTCGTCCGGCCGACTCCCGAGACGAGGCCCGTGTTACAGAGTTCGTGACGACGTTGGACCGGCACCAGTGCGCCGCCTCCGGTGATGTCACCATCTGCCTGCTTCCCGGATTCGACGGGTGGCGCGACGACATCGAGACCGAGGCGAGCCGGATCGTCGATTCGATCCCCGAGTCGACAAAGCGCTCGCCGAAGCGTCTGGTGGTGGCCCAGCTCGTCGACTCCGTCCCCGACGAGGGTTACGACCCGACCTTCGTAAACCGGACCGAGGTCGTCGCGATCGGCGATCGCGTCGGCGCAGCTGTTGCGCTCCCGAAGGCGCAGCCCATCGACGCCTCCTCGCTCACCGCTCTCGCCGCCTGGCGCGCCGGGCTTCCGGCCTCCCCGATGGCGACGTACTTGCCGTCGGATGAGCCGATGCGGGGTGCTGACGAGTACTGCACGCGCGGCGACGGGCTCGCCGTCGCTGCTGCGTTTCTCGCCGTTGCGGGGACCGACCACGCGGCCGACCTTGCTGCATCGACGGACCACCTGGTCTCCCCTGACGGTTCGGCGACGAGCCTCGTGCTCGTTGGCGGAGTGCAGCTCACCTTGGAGCAGGCGCAGTTGCTCGGTGAGCTTCTCGATCACCCTGAGGTCGAGAAGCTCGCGACCGACGTCCGAGCACTCCTCGACGACGACGTGGCGCTCGCCCAGCTCCGCAGCGCCGGAGCGCTTCAGGCCCCAGAGCGCCCTCCGACATACCCCGACTTCGTGACGGTCCCGCCGCCGTGCCCGTGACGTACCTCCCGGATGCCGTGATGTTGATTCGCGCGACCGCCATGCGCATCGACTGGCCGGTGCTCGCCGCGCTGCTTTTGCCACCAGTTGGCGTGATGCTCCTCGTCGGCAGGAACAACGACGTCCAGATCGTGCGGTCGATGAGCCTGCTCGCGATCTGCACTGGGGCAGTGGCGGCCGTGTCGTTCGACGATGAAGCGAACGCCGTCACGAGGAGCCTGCCCGCGTCGCACTGGCGCCGTCAGGGTGCCGTCGGACTGATCGCCGCCACCACGTGCGCCGTGTGGTGGGCAGTCAGCACCGCGGTGGCGACGTCGATCAGCGACACCGTCCCAGCGGCGGCGCTCGCGGTCACGGGCGCCGCGCTGTTCCTCTGCGGCGGGGTCATCGGGCTCGTCGTCTCACGACGCGTCTGGCGGCCGGCGGGGTCGTGGACGGCGGTGTCCGCGTTCCTACTCGTCGTGATCGCAGCGCTCCTCGCCTGGCGGCCGCTCACCGTGCTCGATCCCAGCGATCCCGCTTGGGCAAGGGCACACCAGGCTCTGTCGTGGGCGATCGCCCCCCTTGCGGGCGCCTTCCTGATCGCGCTCGTCGCCCCCGACATGCGTCCACGGATCGGGAAGCGACGTTCACCCCAATGAGGACACAGCAATGAACCGCCGCCGTTTCGTCACCGTCATCGCTGCGCTGTGCGCGGTCGCCGCAATCATCCTCGTGATCATCACCGCACGCAGCGGGTCCGACGATCTCACCGTCTGCGAAGCGCGCGCTCGAGCCGCAGACCGGATCGCCGTGGCCGAGCGTGGTCGCGGCCGGCGCGGCGCCCGCACCTCACGTCGCGCGTTTCCCCGCGATGCCGGTGACCGAGGGTGGCGCGGCGATGCCGGGCACGAGGTCGTCCGCCGGCTCGGGCTCGCCCCACGTGGCGAGCAACGGCACGGCACCGCCCCAGTGCGGTCCGTCGAGGTCCTCGGGTTCGTCGACGGGTCCGCCCGTGCGCACCTTGACTGACGCCTCGGCGAGCGGGACGGCGAGCACCATCGTCTTGCGGATCTCCGCATCGGTAGGTGCGCGGGCGTGCTCCCACGTCGAGATCACGTGATCGCTGATGAGGCGTAGCGCCGCCATGTGCTCGTCGGCAGCGGTGACGCGGCGCGCCGCACCGCGCACGACCACCGATCGGTAGCGCATCGAGTTGTGGAACGGTGACCGCCCCACGATGAGCCCGTCGAGCACCGTCACGGTGACGCACACCTGCTCGCCCTCCGCTGCGCAAAGCGCGGCATTGCCGACGGCGCCATGGACGTAGAGCACGTCGTCGTCGCGCCCGTACCCCATCGGGATGACGACGGGCCCCTCCGGAGTGACGACACCGACGTGTGCCACCACTCCGGCGTCGAGCACGGCGTGCACCGAGTTGCGGTCGTACGAGCCGAGATGGGCGCCGCGGCGCAAGCGGATGCGCTCGCTGGCTGGGGTGGCGTCGCCGGCGTCGGTCATCTGCCCATCTTGGACGACTCGCCCGCCGCGGACCGCGTCGATTCATGGGACGTGTGACCACGCAGGGTCAGCGGGCGTGCTCGTGGCCGATCACCGCGGCGCCGACGATGCCGGCGGTGTTGAACATCTTGGCGACGGCGATCTCGGTGTCGATCGACAGGTACGTCAGCCATTTCTCGGCGCGCTTCGACGCACCACCGCCGACGACGATGAGGTCGGGTGACACGAGCGCGACGACGTGGTCGAGGTAGCGATCGACGCGTCCCGCCCACTGCTCCCACGACAGGTCCTCGCGATCACGGGCGACTGCCGCCGCCCTCGACTCGGCATCCACGCCGTCGAGCTCCAGGTGGCCGAGCTCGGTGTTCGGCACGAGTGTCCCGTCGACGAACAGGCCAGAGCCGATGCCCGTCCCGAACGTCAGCATCAACACGACACCCTTGCGCCCGGCGGCGACGCCGTAGCGCAGCTCGGCGACACCTGCGGCGTCGGCGTCGTTGATGACGTGCACTGGTTGTCCCGACGCCGTCGTGAACAGCGCGTCGGCATCGGTGCCGATCCACGACGGGTCGATGTTGGCGGCGCTCTCGGCGACACCTCTGCGGATCACGGCGGGAAAGGCGACGCCGATCGGACGCTTCCACTTGAAGTGTGCAACGAGATCGGCGACGACTTTCGCCATCGCCTCTGGCGTCGCCGGCTTGGGTGTGTCGACGCGCAGCCGCTCCCCGACCAGCTCGCCGGTGCGCAGGTCGACGGGTGCCGCCTTCATCCCGCTGCCACCGATGTCGATGCCGAATCCGATCTCCGACTTCTTGGCCTTGTTGCTGTCCGACACAGCTCCCGACAGTAACGCTGGTCGCAGATCAGACCGGATTGTTGGCGGTGAGATCGCCGAGCGCGAGATGTGCCGGCGCTGCGGGTGGGAGTGCGGGGCGCTGCGGATCAGACTCTGCGGCACGCCACGTCGCCTCCTTGACGACGCCGACGACCGTCGTCTCCTCGAAGCCCTCGAGCGCGCCGCACACCGGGCAGGCGCTGGTGGTGGTCGCCGACACGCCGACGATCACCTCGATCAACCGCCGGCAGCGAGCACAGCGCTGCTCCTCGGTGGGTGCGATCGAGCGGGCGATCGGCGGCTGCGTCGCAAGTCCCCTCGTGGCGATCTCGGCACCGTCGGAGAACACCGTGACGGGTCCGTCCTCGCTCACTACGAACACGATGGCCTGCGGATGGTCGAAGCTGAATCGCCGGCCGGAACGGTGACGCATCCCGCGCCGGTCGCTGACGAGCAGGTCGGCCGACGCCGTCGATCGCAACCCGACGCCCATCGCCCGGGCGTTGCCCTCGTCGTCGAGCACGGTGGCGAGGTCGGTCTGCGACATCGCAGCAAGGAACGCCGGGAAGTGCTCACGGTGACGCACCGACAGCGGCGGGGCAGGGATCGAGTCCTCAGCGTCGACGTAGTCGAGCATCCGCTGTGCCGAGGTGAGCACGAGCACGACCGTGCCGCCGACCTGCCCAGGCGACAGCCAATGCACGCAGAGATCGAGCAGACCCTCGACTACCTCGAGCGAGACGCCGACGGCGTGACGGGCGACCGCCGGGACGCGTGCAGCCGCGGTCGCGCGCTGGCTCCAGCGATGGCCGTTCCACTCGATCACACCCGCCTCGACGAACAGGCGAGCGGTGCCCATCACCGTGCGCTGTGCGATGACGGCGCCCGTCGCCTCCTGGATCTCGACGAGGTCGGCCTCGTACTGCACGGCACGCCGGAAACACGCGAGCGCAGTCGTCCCGTCGGGGTGGCGCACGAGGAACGTCGAGCGACCGTCGGCGAACCTGCGCCCGAGCGCGATGTCGTAGTCACCGAGCTCGACGACGTCGCTGAGGTCGCCGCCGACGAGCAGCGATCGACCCGGTGGCATCACGAACGATCCGTAGAACGCGCGTCGGCGCTCATGGACGGGTGGGCGACGCACGGCGTGCAGCTCCTCGATCACCCACGCCCGCAGTTCGGGCTCGTCGGGGAGCGGGACATGATCTTCCTCGAGCTCTTCCTCGAGCCGCCGCAACGCCCGTGACGACGGTATGCGCACTCCCACTGGCGTCGACCCTACCGGCATCGCCGACGTGACGATCGACCACCGCACGCAGGTCCGATCACTCCGTTGGGCGTGACATATTGGGCCGATGGCAGCGACCGAGGAGAGCCCCTGGGCCGCCGAGGTGGTGCTGTCGGACGGCGAATCGGCGCTCGTCAGGCCGATGACACCGCACGACGCGGCCGCGCTGCGCGAGTTCCACTCGCGACAGTCGTCGGAGAGCATCTACCGCCGCTTCTTCTCGCCGAAACCCGAGATGACGCCCGCCACGGCCACGTACTTCACGTCGATTGCGCCCGACGATCGAGCCGCTCTCGCGGTAATGTCGGGCGACGAGCTCATCGGCTGGGCGTCGTATGAACGCTGGCCGGGTCGTGACGACGCCGAAGTGGCGTTCATGGTCGACGACGGTCACCAGGGCAACGGCGTCGCCACGCTGCTGTTGGAGCACCTCGCGGCGATCGCTCGCAGCAACGGCATCCGCCGCTTCACGGCCGAGACGCTCGGCGAGAACCGGGCGATGCTGAGCGTGTTCGGCAAGGCCGGATGGCCGCTGCATCGGCGGTTCGAGAGCGGTGTCTTCGACCTCGACTTCGACCTCACCGACGATGCCGGCTTCGTCGACTCGGTCGAGCGGCGAGAGCAGCGGTCCGACTCGCGTGCGATGGCGCGCCTGTTGCTACCGCGATCGATCGCCGTCATCGGGGCGTCGGCGACGCCCGGCACCGTCGGCGCGGAGCTGTGGGCCCACGTCGACTCCTCGTTCACCGGCCCCCGCTATGCCGTCAACCCGGCACACGAGCGCATCGGGCAGGTGGCGTCGTACCGATCCGTCGCCGACGTGCCGGACGACGTTTCGCTCGCGATCGTCGCCGTCCCCACCGAGGTCCTCGAACAGGTCATCGCCGAGTGCGTCGCCAAGGGCGTGCGCGGGGCGATCATCGTCACCGATCCGCAGGGCTCCGACGTCGACGTCGGCGCGATGGTGTCCTCGGCCCGTCGTTCGGGGATGCGCATCATCGGTCCGACGAGCTTCGGTGTCGCCTCTCCGACGACCGGGCTCCAGGCGGCGCTCGTCGACGTCACCCTGCCGCAGGGCAATGTGGCGATCTCGATGCAGTCCGGCTCGCTCGGGGGCTCGTTGCTGCGCAAGGCCGCCGACATGGAGCTCGGTCTGTCGTGGTTCGTCTCGCTCGGGGACAAGGCGGACGTGTCGGGCAACGACCTGCTGCAGTTCTGGGCGGACGACGAGTCCACGGCCGTCGTCGGTCTGTACACCGAAGCGTTCGGCAACCCGCGTAAGTTCGCACGGATCGCGCGTCGTGTCGCGCTGACTCGCCCAATCATCGCCGTCCGCACCGGCGCCGCGGCGGTCGGTGGCGCGGTCGATGCGATCTACCGCCGCGCCGGCGTGATCGAGGTGCCGACGGTGGCGGCGTTGCTCGACACGGTGCGCGTGTTCTCGACGCAACCGATCCCGAGCGGCCCGAGGGTGGCATTGCTGACGAACTCGCGCAGCCCGGGCCTGCTGGCCGGGGCGGCGATCACGGCGGCCGGTCTCGAGCAGGTGTTGGACGTGCCACCGCTCTCGTTCCGGTCGGACGCGGTCGAGTTCGCCGATGCGTTGGCGAGCACCCTCGGGCGCGACGACGTCGACGCCGTGATGGTCATCCACGCGCCGGCGTTCGAGCGCGACCTCGGCATCATCGCCGACCAGGTGGACCGTGCCGCCCGCACGGCCGCGAAACCCGTCGTCGCCGTCGTCATCGGTTCGCGCGACGGGCCGCTGTGCCCGGGATCGCCCGTGCCGTCGTTCTCGTTCCCCGAGCCCGCAGCGGCCGTGCTCGGGCGGATGTGGGCGTACTCGAGATGGCGTTCGGCAGAGATGGATGCGCCGGCGACCGAGCTCTCCGACGTCCGCCCCGACGACGTGGCGACCGTCGTCGAACGCGCCCTCGAGCACCCGGCTGGGCGACTGTCGTTCGCCGACGCCCGCGCCGTCATCGAGGCGTACGGCGTCCGTGTCGCAGCCGGCGGCGAGGCCGACACGGTCGATGACGCCGTCGCCGCTGCTCGGGCCGTCGGTTACCCGGTGGCGATGAAGGCCCACCTCCGCAGGATCGGTCGGTCGGCGCAAGCCGGAATCGCGCTCGATCTGGCCGACGATGACGACGTGGTTGCGGCATTCGACACCATCCAGGCGTCGCTCAACGACGACGCCCTCCCCGTGACGGTGCAGCAGATGGTGCCGCCGGGCGTCGACGCCCGGGTGCGGATGCGCGTCGACGACCGCATCGGGCCCGTGCTCGAGGTCGGGCTCGGCGGCGTGCAGGCCGACGTCATCGACGTCGGTGCGCAGCGCCTCGCACCGCTGTCACCGGCGAGCGCGCGGGCGCTCGTCGCCGACTCACGCGTCGGTGCTGCGCTGGCCGAGGCGGGGCTGGCGGACGACTCGTTCGTCGACACCATCGTGCGAATCTCCCAGCTCGCCTTCCGTCATGACGCTCTGCACGAGATCGAGTGCAACCCCGTCATCGTGTCGCGTGAGGGCTGCTGGGCAGTTGACATCCACGCCACCGTGTCCGCTCCATCCGCCCCGCCGCCGCTGCGGAGGTTGAACTAGTGCCGCGCAGTCAGCTGAGGTCACCGCTCATGCGTCGGAGGTCGCCTCGATCGCGTCGAGGTCGCGGACCGCATAGCGGTGGTGCTCCCACTCTTCCTCGAGGATCGTGTGCAGGCAAGAGAGGGTGGTCTCCGGCTCTTCGGGCGCCCAGGGATTCTTGCGCGCCTCGGCCAGGTCGTCCGGTGTGACGGTGGCGAGGAAGTCGCGCACCATCGCGACGCGGCCCGCCCGGACCTCGAGCACGTCGGCGTACGACGGCGTGACCGTCGTGAAGATCGACATGTCGTTGCCGTCCCTCGCGTACTCGACGTTCGGTTGCCCGATGGGGTGGAATGGCTGTTCGATCTCCAGGATCGCCCGGCCCAGCCACGTGTCCGTGGCCATGACCAGGTGCCGCAGCGTCTGCGCGTACGACCACTCGCCGTCCACCGAGACATCGACCGTGTCAGCCGGCATCGCTGCGACGCGCTCGTGCGTGGCCGCCCAGGTGCGTTCGAGCGTCGCCCACGCCGCACGCAGGGCATCCGGATCGACGGCACGCCGGTCGGCGCGGCCGGGAAAGCGGCGGTTGAGTGCGGCCTCGACGAGTGGGATCACGTCGACGCCATTGATGTGCAAGTAGCTGTCGCCACCGAAGAGCCACGGTGCGTCGATGTCCGCCCCCTGCACGTCGACCGCGCGCATCACGACGCCTGAGAGTTCAGCCCGGACGAACCGGGCGCCACGCAGGTTCGCGTCGACGAACTGCGCTCCCTGCAGGTCGTCGGACCCAGTGAAGGTGGTCATGACTTCTCCTTGGTTGCGGTTGGTCGAGCGCCGTGGCACAATTGTAGCCATGACGACAGAGGCGTTGCGGACGGTGAAGGATCGCTTCTCGGAGTACGTCGATCGCGTCGAGCATGAGCACGAGCGGGTGACCGTGACGCGAAATGGCCGGCCGGCGATCGTGCTGATCAGCACCGAGGATCTCCAACGCCTCGAAGAGACGATCGATGTACTTTCCGACGCTGATGCCGTGGCCGGAATTCGCGACGCAGATGTTGCGGTCGCGCAAGGCGACGTGGTCCGAGGTGTTGACGCCGTGCGTGCGCTGCGTCCCCGCCGCGGGTGAGCGAACGGTACGAGCTCGTCGTCGCCGCACCCGCTGCCCGAGCGATCGCCGACCAGCTTCCCGACCCTGTCGCACACGCCGTGATCGATTTGATCACGGGCGCGCTCCTGAAGGACCCGTATCGGGTCGGCCGAGAGCTGCGTCGAGAGCTTCACGGCGTCTTCGCCGCTCGCCGAGGGACCTATCGAGTGCTGTACCGCATCGACGAGTCCCGGCGTGAGGTCACGGTGATCCGGATCGACCACCGCCGTGACGTGTACCGCCCCTGAGTTGGGTCTGTCCGGAAACGCAGGCCCCCGCTCCCGCAGGGCCCGACTGGATCTCACGAGGTAGGCCCCGTCCCTCGGCGCTGCGAAGATCGAACTACTCGCGGTTGGTGATGAGCCGGCCGAGGACGTCCTGCATCGTCACGATCCCGACCCACGCCTCGTGCTCGAACACGGCCACCATGTGACGGTGCTCGCGCTGCATCGCCAGCAGCACGTCCTCCAACGCCGTGGCGGCGTCGAGGCGCACGAGCGAGTACATCAGCTCGTCGGCGCGCCGGCCGCGGCGGTCCGACGTCTCGAGCGACAACACGTCGCGGATGTGGACGACACCGAGCGCCACTCCCGTCTCGTTCGTGACCACCACACGGCTGCGCCGGTGGGCGGCGGCTCGCGCCTCGATGGTGTCGAGGTCGGCGCCCCCTACCACGGCGTCGACCTCGTGGCGCGGCACCATCGCCGAACTGGCTGTCAGACCCGAGAGCCTGATCGCGCCCTCGATCATATCCGCCTCGTCCGCCTCGATCTTTCCAAGCTCGACGCTCTCCACCAGCAACACGGCCAGCTCTGCCGGGCCTGCCTGCATCGAGCGCTCGTCCTGGGGCGTGACCCCCACGAGACGCAACAGCCCGTTCGCCGCATTGTTGAGCAGCACCAGGAACGGGCGAAAGGCAAGCGTAAACGCCCGGAACGGACGGGCGAGCAGCATCGCCGACCGCTCGGGATCGGTGATCGCCCACGACTTCGGCGCCATCTCGCCGATCACCATGTGGGCGAATACGACGACGGCGAGCGCGATCGCGAATGCGACAGGATGGACGAGCCCCTCCGGCACGTTGAGGCTCTCGAACCAGCCCTCCAGCACCCCGGCGAGTGCGGGCTCGGCGACCGCGCCGAGCACGATGGTCGCTGCCGTGATGCCGAACTGCGCCCCGGCGAGCATCAATGTCAGCTCCCGCAGCGCCTTCTGCGCCGAGCGTGCGCCGCGTCGCCCGTTTGCCGCGAACTGCTCGATCCGCGAACGGCGAGCGGCGAGCAGGGCAAACTCGGCGGCGACGAAGAAGGCGTTGGCAACGATCGAGGCGATCGCGATGAGACCGGCGAGCAGCGGACTCACGAGCCGTCCTCGTGCCGCTCGTCGTGATCGTCGTCGGGGGCCTCGGGCGCGCCCACAAGACGCAGCTCGACGATGCGCAGCCCGTCCATCGCCAGCACGGTGAGCACGTGGCCGTCGATCTCGGCCTGCTCGCCGGGCTCGGGGAAGTACCCGAGGCGGTCGAGCAGCAGACCGGCAATCGTGTCGTACTCGCCGTCGGGAAGGTCGATGCCGGTCTCGCGCTCGACCTCGTGGAGGCGCATCTCCCCCGGCACCGTCCATTGCCGCTCGCCGCGTTCGGCAATCGTCGGTTCGGGCTGCTCGTCGTGCTCGTCGTCGATGGGACCGACCAGCTCCTCCGCGAGGTCCTCGTCGGTGATGATCCCGCTGTACTCGCCGTACTCGTCGACGACGACGGCCAGCTCGGTGATGTGCTCGCGCATCGCAGCCAGCACGTCGGGCAGCGGCAGGTGCTCGGGCACGATCAGCGGCTCGCGCATGATCGTCCCCACGAGGGCCTCGTCGCGTTCGTCGATCGGGATGGTCAGCAGGTCCTTGACCTCGATGACGCCGACGACCTGCTCGCGGTCGCCGTCGTCGGCTGGCGCCACGACGGGCAGCCTGCTGTGCGCCTGTGCCGCCACCATGCGTAGCATCCGGCCCGTGGCGTCGGCGGGCACAGTCATCACGTCCCTGCGGTGGCGCATGGCATCGACGGCATCGAGCACCGGGAACTCGATCGACCGCGAGAGCAGCTCGGCCTGCTGCTGAGTCAGGTGGCCGTCACGTACCGACTCCTCGACGATGAAGTCGAACTCGTCGGCGGTGACGCCGCCGTGCAGCTCCTCGATCGGCTCGATCCCGAACAGCTTGAGCAGGGCATTGGCCGAACCGTCGAACAGACGGATCAACGGCGCTGCGATCTTCGTGTACAGCCAGGTGGCGGTCGCGATCGAGAGCGAGACCTGTTGCGCCTTTGCGATGGACAGGTTCTTCGGGAACAGCTCGCCGAACAGCATCTGCGCCGACGTAGCGAGGATGAACGCGACACCGAGAGCGATCGGCTCGACGGCCGACTCACCGATGCCGACGGCACGCAGCGCCGGCTGAATCGCTTCGCCGATGCTGGGTTCGGCGATGAACCCGATCACGACCGACATGACCGTGATGCCGAGCTGTGCCCCAGACAGCATGAACGAGAGCCGCGAGACGATGGCGAGTGCCCGATCAACCTGTCGCGGACGCCGCTCTCGCTCGGCTTCCAGCTCCGACCTGCGGACGCTGACGTAGGCGAACTCAGCCGCCACGAAGAAGCCGTTCAGGACGATCAGCACGGCGACAGCGACGAGGCCGAGCGCGGTCGTCACGTCGCAACGTCGGCGGTCATCGCCTGCACGATAGGCCGGTCGTGATCAGGGACAGCGCCACCACAGCACGGCGACGATCATGCCTGTGAACGCGACGAGGCCGGCGATGACGGGGACCCGGATCACCCGGCGCACCGACGCGATTGCTCGGCTCGGGCTCTCGACGAACTGGAAGAACACGGTGAGGACGGCGAGCACGAACGTGACGTGCAGCAGCAGCGCCAAGGTGATGCAGGCGATGAGCCCCGCGCGCCACAACCTGCCCCACGCCAGCGCGAGCGCTGCGGGGATCACGATCGCACCGGCGGCACCGCCGGCCAGCTCGCGCCACCACACGCGGTCGCCCATCCACGGGAGGATCGTGCAGCCGTCGAACACGTCGATGGTGGCCAGGACGCCGAGAGCGACGACGGCGGCGAGCGTGCCGGCGACGACGGAGAACCACCGCCAGCGAGGTTGCATCCCTCCCTTCGCCGTCGACGTGAGCGCCGTGGCGAGCGCCACGGCCGTCCAGATCAGCCAACGGCGGACACGCTCGGTGCCGAGGTCGGCCATCGCGTTGCGGAACACGAGATCGGCCTGTTCGCGCGTGATCGACGGACCGATGTACGACGGCGGTTCGGCATCCTCGTGCACGAGGCCGTCGTGAAGGATGGCGGCAGGGAGGTGGTTGCCGGTGCGCGGCACGAGCCACGTGAACAGCGCCGGCACGGACGTGAGGTCGCTGCGGAACGTCTCGGAGTCGGCAGGGACGACGAACGTGCCGAGGTCGGGGTCGTCGAAACCGACCTTGCGCAGCACGCCGAACGTCTCGACGCCGTCGTCCTGATGGCGTTCGAGCAGCAGTCGCGGTGCGACGCGACGGTCGGTGACCTCGGCGTCGAAGAACCGCGATCCCGTCACGTCGTCAGGCTTTCATGCTCCGCTACTGCGGTCCACCTCGGCGAGCGTGCTCGGTGTACCGGCGTGCGGGGGCGTGGGGGCAGAGGCTCCGCCGGAGCCCCCACCGGTGATCGATCCGGCTCCGCCGGTCGATCACCAGCAGGTTGGGCGCCGGCCGACGGCCGGCTCGTCCAATTCGCCGAGCAACCTCCGGTTGCGACGGCGACACATCCGTGTGACGACGTACACCGCGGTTTGCCATCATGAGTCGATGCCCCGCCGCGCGATGCGCTCTCGCCTCGACACGCGTGGCGACGCGTACCGGGACAACCGAGCGGCGATGCAGGCCATGGTCGACGAGGTTCGCGAGGCGATGGCGAGCGTGCCCGGCATCGGCGGCGAGAAGTACATCGACCGCCATCGCGGGCGCGGCAAGCTCCTCGTGCGCGAGCGGATCGAGGCGTTCGTGGATCCCGACGCGCCGTTCCTCGAGCTGATGCCACTCGCGGCCTGGGGCACAGGCGACCCGGTCGGTGCCGGCACGGTCGTGGGCATCGGGCTCGTCGAAGGCGTCGAGTGCGTGATCACCGGGACGGACATGACCGTGCGCGGCGGCGCCGCCAACCCCTCGACGGTGCGCAAGGGCGAACGGGCACAGGAGATCGCGCTGCGCAACCGCCTGCCACTCGTCAACCTCACAGAGTCGGCGGGCGCCGACCTGCCTCGCCAGGCCGAGATCTTCGTGCCGGGAGGTGCCGGGTTCAAGAACCTCACGCGCCTGTCGAAGGCGGGCATCCCAACGGTGTCGCTCGTGTTCGGGCCGTCCACAGCGGGAGGCGCCTACACGCCGGGGATGAGCGACTACATCGTGATGGTGCGGGGCAAGGCGAAGGTGTACCTAGGCGGGCCACCGCTCGTGAAGATGGCGATCGACGAGGTCGTCGACGAGGAGACCCTCGGCGGCGCCGAGATGCACTCGCGCACGTCGGGGCTCTCCGACGCGCTCGCCGCCGACGACCTCGACGCGCTGCGCCTCGGACGCGACTACATCGCCCGCCTCGGATGGCGCAAGCTCGGCCCCGGCCCGAGCGAGCGTGCCGACAAGCCCGTGCACGACCCCGACGAGCTGCTCGGTGTCGCCTCGGCGGACGTGCGCGTCCCCTTCGACGTCCGCGAGATCCTCGCCCGTGTCCTCGACGGCAGTCGCTTCGACGAGTTCAAGCCGCTCTACGGCACCCAGCTCGTGTGTGGGTGGGGCTCGATCTGTGGGTTTCCGATCGGCGTCCTCGGCAACAACGGGATCCTGTTCTCCGAAGAGGCCCAGTTGGGGGCTCAGTTCATCCAGCTGTGCAATCGCTCGGACACCCCGCTCGTGTTCCTGCAGAACATCACCGGCTTCATGGTCGGCTCAAAGGCCGAGCAGGGCGGGATCATCAAAGACGGCGCCAAGCTGATCAACGCAGTCTCGAACTCTGAGGTGCCGCACCTCACGCTCATGGTGGGTTCGTCCTACGGCGCCGGCAACTACGGCATGTCGGGCCGTGCGTACGACCCTCGCTTCGTGTTCACGTGGCCGAACCACCGGATCGCCGTGATGGGTCCGCGCCAGCTCGCCGGAGTGATGGAGATCGTCGCCCGCAACGCCGCCGCGCAGCGGGGACAGGACGTCGACGAGGAGCAGCTGTCTGCGATGACGGCGGCGCTCGAGAGCCAGGTGGAGTCCGAGTCCACGGCGCTGTTCGCCACCGGTCGCATCTGGGACGACGGGATCATCGATCCCCGCGACACCCGCACGGTGCTCGGCATCGCCCTGTCGGCGGTGCACAGCAACGTCGTGGCCGGCGCCACGTCCTACGGCGTGTGGAGGCATTAGAGGTGTTCGGGAGATTGCTGATCGCGAATCGTGGCGAGATCGCCGTGCGGGTCGCCCGCACCGCGCAGCGGCTCGGCATCGAGACGGTGGCGGTCTACTCCGAGGCAGATGCGGGCGCCCTCCACGTGCGGCGAGCAGATCTCGCCGTCGCCCTCGGCGGCCGGTCGCCTGCCGAGTCGTACCTGCGAGTCGAGGCCGTCCTCGATGCCGCACTGCGCACGGCGTGTGACGCCCTCCACCCCGGCTACGGATTCCTCGCTGAGAACGCCGAGTTCGCGCAGCGTGTGATCGACGCCGGGCTCGTCTGGGTCGGCCCGACACCCGAACAGATGCGGCTGCTCGGCGACAAGCTCGCCGCGAAGCGCGCGGCCGTCGAGGCCGGTGTGCCGACGTCGGTCCCGGTCGAGATCGCGGACGACGGCACGGTGGCCGACACCGGCTCGCTCGCATATCCCCTGCTCGTGAAGGCGGCAGCCGGGGGCGGAGGGCGCGGGATGCGTGTCGTGCGCGAGGCGGCCCACCTCGACGATGCGATCGCCGCTGCGGGACGTGAGGCGGCATCGGCGTTCGGCGACGGCACCGTGTTCGTCGAACCGTTCGTCGAGCGCGGGCGCCACGTTGAGGTGCAGATCGTCGGTGACCGGCACGGCGACGTCGTGCACCTCGGCGAGCGGGAGTGCTCGATCCAGCGGCGCAACCAGAAGATCGTCGAGGAGGCACCATCCCCCGGCATCGACGAGGCGACGAGGCAGCGCCTGCTCGAGGGCGCCGTCGCGCTCGCACGGCACGTCGGCTACGAGAGCACCGGCACCGTGGAGTTCCTCGTCGCCGACGATGGGTCGCCGCACTTCCTCGAGGTCAACACGCGGCTGCAGGTCGAGCATCCCGTCACCGAGGCGACGACGGGCCTCGACCTCGTCGAGCTGCAACTGCGGGTCGCCGCGGGTGAGTCACTCGGCCTCACCCAGGACGACGTGTCTGTGCGCGGTCACGCGATCGAGGTGCGTGTCGTCGCCGAGGATCCGGCCGCAGGCTGGTTGCCCGCAGCCGGCACGGTGCATTGCTTTTCCGTACCCGACACCGTGCGGGTCGACACGGGCGTCGACGACGGCAGCGACGTGTCGACGGAATACGACTCGCTGCTCGCCAAGGTGATCGCCCACGGCTCGACCCGTCACGACGCGGCGCGATCGTTGCGCACAGCGCTCGCGGCGACCGCGCTGCACGGACCGGCGACCAACCTCGGCACGCTCGTCGCGATCCTCGGCGAGGCGGCGTACCGCGCCGGCGAGACGTTCACGACGTACCTCGACGAGCACCGCGAAGTGCTCGACCCCCGAGACGAGCGCTGGCCGGTGCACCTCGTTGCGGCCGTCGCCGCCCAGGAGCGTGCGAGCCGTGCCGCCGACCGGCGATGGGCGTTCGCGCCGAGTGGCTGGCGCAACCTGCCGACACAGCCGCAGCGTCGCCGCTGGCGGCGCGACGCGGGCGCCGAGGAGATCGACGTCGCCTACTCCGTGAGCGCCAACGGGACGTCCATGACGGTCACGATCGACGACGAGCACTACGCAGTGCGTCGCCGCCACGCGACAGACCCGGCGGACCCGACCGGGCGCGCCGACGCCGTACTCGTCGAGGTGAACGGTGTCGCAACAACCGTGCACGTCTCCCGCCACGTCGGTGTCGGAGGCGATGACGTCGTGTGGACGAACGGGTTCGGTGGCCAGCATCGCTTCGAGCAGGTGGGCCGCTTCGCCGAGCACGATGCCGTTGAGCTGTTGGGCGGGCCCGTTGCGCCGCTGCCGGGGACGATCGCCGCCGTGGAGGTTGCAGCCGGCGACCACGTGGCACCCGGTGACACGCTCGTCGTCTTGGAGGCGATGAAGATGGAGCACCGCATCACGGCCGACCGCGATGCCGTCGTCGAGCACGTCGCGGTCGCCGCCGGTGACCGCGTCGAGGCCGGTGACGCGCTCGTCACGTTCCGCGACGCCGAGGACGAGCCGCCGGGCGATGGCTGAGCCGATCCGCATCGCCAACTGCTCCGGCTTCTTCGGCGACCGCCTGTCGGCGGCTGCGGAGATGGTGGATGGTGGCCCGATCGACGTGCTCACGGGCGACTGGCTCGCCGAGCTGACGATGCTGATCCTCGCCCGCACGAGGGCGCGACGTCCCGACGGCGGCTTCGCCCGCACGTTCCTCACCCAGATCGAGTCGGTCATGGGCACCTGCCTCGACCGTGGCGTCAAGGTCGTGTCGAACGCCGGCGGCCTCGACCCGATCGGTTGCGCCGACGCCGTCGCCGAGCTCGCCGGACGCCTCGGGCTGTCGCCGACCGTCGCCTACGTGACCGGCGACGATCTGATGGGTCGCCTCGACGAGTTGACGGCTATCGGCGCGCTCACGCGATTCGGCGACGACGAGCCGTTCGATCGTGACGAGGCGCTCGTCAGCGCGAACGCCTATCTCGGCTGCTGGGGCATCGTCGAAGCGCTGGCGCTCGGGGCCGACATCGTCGTGACCGGACGCGTCACCGATGCGGCATTGACGTGCGGTCCTGCGGCGTGGCACCACGGCTGGCAGCGCGACGACTGGGACGCGCTCGCCGGTGCCGTCGTCGCCGGCCACGTCATCGAGTGCGGCGCGCAGGCAACGGGCGGCAACTACTCGTTCTTCACCGAGATCGACGACATGACGCACGCCGGGTTCCCGTGGGCCGAGGTCGAGGACGACGGTTCGTCGGTGATCGGCAAGCACAACGGCACCGGCGGCGAGGTGTCGATCGGCACGGTGACGTCGCAACTGCTCTACGAGATCACCGGGCCGCGCTACCTCGGCCCCGACGTCACGGCCCGCTTCGACACGATCGGCCTGCAGCACGTGGCGGCCGACCGGGTGCGGATCAGCGGTGTGCGCGGCGAGCCCCCGCCGCCGACGCTGAAGGTCGCCACGAACCGGCTCGGCGGCTTTCGCAACGACGTCGCCATCGCGCTCACCGGCCTCGACATCGAAGCGAAGGCGGCACTCGTCGACGCCGCGTTCTGGGACGCCTGTCCGTACGGGCCGGACGACTTCGCGGTCGCGCGGACACGGATCGTGCGAACGGACAAGGTCGACCCAGCGAGCAACGAGGAGGCCGTCGCGCTGTGGCGACTCAGCGTGCAGGATCGCGACGAGGCCAAGGTCGGCAGGGCGGTGAGCAGCGCGGTGATCGAGCTCGCGCTGGCGACGATCCCGGGCATGTTCGGGCTCGGCGGTGGTCCCTCGGGTGCCTCGGCGTTCGGCGTCTACGAACCGGCGGCGGTGCCGGCGTCGCTCGTGCCCTGCGAAGTCGCCGTGCTCGGCGGCGACCGGGTCACGGTGTCCTCCGTAGCGCCGGCCGGCGATTCCGCCGTCCGCAACGACGGCGATCCCGCCGCGTCGCCGCAGACCGAACGTCCGCGCACCCCAGACGTCGATGCGCCACTCGGCAGCATTCTCGGAGCCCGCTCGGGCGACAAGGGCCCGGACGCCAACCTCGGCGTGTTCGCTCGCACGGATGCCGCGTGGGCGTGGCTCGACTCGTTTCTGACGGTCGACGAGTTGCGGCGTCTGCTCCCCGAGGCTGCGCCGTTCGATGTCGAGCGCTTCGCCTTCCCGACGATCCGCTCGTTGAACTTCGTGATCCACGGCCTCTTGGAACAGGGCGTCGCCTCGTCGACGCGCCAGGACGCCCAGGCAAAGAGCCTCGGCGAGTGGCTCCGATCTCGCGTCGTCCCGATCCCGGCCCCGCTCCTCGACCCGGACGCGCCCTGACAGCGGAGCAGAATGGGGTTCCCATGATCTTCAGCGACGAACACGAGCAATTCCGCACCACGGTGCGCCGATACGTCGAGGACAAGCTCAACCCGCGTGTGCCCGAGTGGGAGGCGGCCGAGATGATGCCGCTCCACGACGTCTTCTCCGAGATGGCGGCGCTCGGCATGCTCGGCCTCAACTACGCCACCGAGGACGGCGGGCAGGGCGCCGACGCGCTTTTC